>CAYHHE010000017.1:0-43971 GCA_964356295.1 uncultured Actinomycetes bacterium
CGGTGCGTGTTCGTCGTCCCGGACAAGGTGTCGCCGGACAAGATCAGCGTGCTGCGCGCCTACGGCGCGCAGGTGCACGTGTGCCCCACCGCCGTCCCGCCGGACCACCCGGACTCCTACTACTCGGTGTCGGACCGGTTGGTCGGCGAGATCCCCGGCGCCTGGAAGCCCGACCAGTACGCCAACCCGAACAACCCCCTCTCGCACTACGAGACGACCGGCCCGGAGATCTGGGACCAGACCGATGGTCGAGTCACGCACTTCGTCGCCGGGATCGGCACCGGGGGAACCATCACCGGGGTCGGGCGGTACCTCAAGGAGGTCTCGCAGGGCGAAGTCGCCGTCGTCGGCGCCGACCCCGCCGGCTCGGTGTACTCCGGCGGCACCGGCCGCCCTTACCTTGTCGAGGGCGTGGGCGAGGACTTCTGGCCCAGCACGTACGACCCGAGCGTGTGCGACCGGGTCGTCGAGGTGTCCGACGCGGACGCCTTCACCATGACCCGCAGGCTGGCCCGCGAGGAGGGCCTGCTGGTGGGCGGGTCGTGCGGGATGGCCACGGTCGCGGCCCGGCGGGTGGCCGCTGAGCTGGCGGCCGAAGGTCGCCACGACGCCGTCGTGGTGGTGCTGCTGCCCGACGGGGGACGTGGGTACCTCTCGAAGGTCTTCGACGACGCGTGGCTGGCGCGCTACGGGTTCCTGCGGGCCCACGGTGACGCCACCGTCGGAGACGTGCTGCGCGCCAAGGGTGGCGACCTGCCCGCGCTGGTCCACACCCACCCGAACGAGACGGTCGCCGAGGCGGTGGCGATCCTGCGCGAGTACGCCGTGTCGCAGGTCCCGGTGGTACGCGCCGAGCCGCCCGTGATGGCCGCCGAGGTGGCCGGGTCGGTCTCGGAGCGGGCGCTGCTCGAGGCGCTGTTCACTGGACGGGCCGCGCTCACCGACGCGGTGGAGCGGCACATGGACGCCCCGCTGCCCGAGATCGGGGCCGGGGAACCGGTGGATGCGGCCGTGCATGCGCTGCGCGACGCCGATGCCGTCCTGGTGCTCGACGACGGCCGACCGATCGGGGTGCTGACCCGCCAGGACCTGCTCGGCCGGGTCACCCCGTCGCAGGTGGGTGCCGATGAACGCTGAGCACTGGGACGAGCGCTACGCCGCGTCCGACCGGGTGTGGTCGGCCGAGCCCAACACCTTCGTGGTGGCCCTGACCAAGGACCTCGACCCCGGCTCGGCCATCGACGTGGCAGCCGGCGAGGGCCGCAACGCGCTGTGGCTGGCCGAGCACGGCTGGCAGGTGACCGCCGTCGACTTCTCCTCCGTCGCGGCGGACCGCGGTCGGGCCTCACCCGGTGGGGACAAGGTGGACTGGCAGGTCGCCGACGTCACCAGCTACGTCCCTGACCGGACGTTCGACCTGGTCCTGGTGTGCTACCTGCACCTGCCACGCCAGCAGATGCGCCAGGTGCTCGCGCATGCCGCGTCCTGGGTGGGTCCCGGCGGTCACCTGGTCGTCGTCGCGCACGCCGTCCGCAACCTGGCCGAGGGCGTCGGGGGCCCGCCCGACGTCGACCTGCTGCACGACGAGGAGCTGCTCGCGCAGGCCGCCGCCGGCCTGGTGGTGGAGCGCCTGGAGGAGGTCGACAGGGTCACCCCCGCCGGCACCGCCATCGACGTCGTCCTGCGCGCCCGCCGCGGCCCCCACTGATCACGTTTGGCACGCTCGCGTGGGGTTTGCAGTGTGTCGACACCGTGTGAACCACACCTTCGCCGTGCAAAGGGCCCCGAGAAGGGCCCCTAGATGGGCAGGGGCCCCCGAGATGAGTGCGCTCGAGCGGCTCAGGCGCCCAGGCCCGTCGGGCAGGCCACACCCGTCCCGCCCAGGCCGCAGTACCCGTTGGGGTTCTTGTGCAGGTACTGCTGGTGGTACTCCTCGGCGTAGTAGAACGGGCCGGCCCCGTCGGGGAGGGCGGGCGACAGCGCACGCACCTCCGTCGTGATCTGGCCGTAGCCGGCGCCCGCGAGCCGCGTCGCGTACTCCTCGCGTGTCCGCTGCACGGCGGCACGCTGCTCCTCGGTCGTCCAGTAGACCGCCGAGCGGTATTGGGTTCCCATGTCGTTGCCCTGGCGCATGCCCTGGGTCGGGTCGTGGCCCTCCCAGAACGTCGCGAGGATCCTCTCCAGCGACACCACGGACGGGTCGTACACGACCCGCACCGCTTCGGTGTGGCCGGTCTGCCCGGTGCAGGTCTCCTCGTAGGTCGCGTTCGGGGTGTAGCCGCCGGCGTAGCCGACCGCCGTGGTCCACACGCCGTCGAGCCGCCAGAACAGCCGTTCGGCTCCCCAGAAGCAGCCCATGGCGACCACGATCTCCTCCATGCCGGCCGGCGGCTCGGCCTCGATCGGGGTGCCGAGCACGGCGTGCCTTCCGTGCAGCGGGTAGGCGCGGGACTCCCGGCCGGGCAGCGCTTGCGCCGGCTCGACCATGCGCCGCTTCAGCGCGGTGCCGGAGAACAGGAAGTCGAACATCGGGTTCCTCTCGTTCGACCGGCCTGGGGTGACCGGCACTGGGGGAACCCGTCGGCGACCGATGGTGTTCCGCGGGGCGGCGCGACTTGCCGTGTCACGGGTCGAGATGATCGGCTGCCGCCATGAGCTTCCCCACCGTGGACGGCCTTCGCACGCTCGAGCTCGGCACGCCCGGGCCGATGCGGGACGAGCTGAACGCGCTCGTGCTGGCCGGACGCAAGACCGCCACCGCCGGGCTGCTGGCCGAGTACGAGGCTGAGGACGAGGCGCTCGAGCACCCCGGGGAGCGCCTCGTGCTCGTCGACAACACCGGGTCGCGGCTGGGGGTGGTGGCGGTCGAGCGTGTCGAGCGTCGGGCGATGGGCGAGGTCAGCTGGGAGTTCGCCGACGCCGAGGGTGAGGGGTTCACCTCCGTCGAGCACTGGGCCCAGGCGCACCGACGGTTCTGGGCGGCCCAGGGGTACCCCACGACGGAGGCCTCCGAGGTCATGCTGGTGTGGTTCCACCTCGAGCGTGGGCTGGCCACCCGCGCCATCCACGCCGGGCAGCCGCCCGACCCGGCGACCGGGGCGGTCAACGTCCCGATCTACGCCACCAGCACCTACGCCCAGGACGGTGTCGGCAGCCTGCGGACGGGTCTGGGCGAGGGCTACGACTACAGCCGCAGCGGCAACCCCACTCGCACCGCGCTTGAGCGGTGCCTGGCCTCTCTCGAGGGGGGACGGACGGCGCTGGCGTTCGCCTCCGGGATGGCCGCCGAGGACACCCTGCTGCGTGCCGTGCTGGAGCCGGGCGACCACGTGGTGATCCCCGACGACGCCTACGGCGGGACCTACCGGCTGTTCGCCCGGGTCCTGGCCCGCTGGGGGGTGCGGTTCACCCCGGTCGGGGTGGACGACCCCGCAGTGATCGCCGCGGCCCTGCAGGAACGCACGCGGCTGGTGTGGCTGGAGACACCGACGAACCCCCTGCTGACCGTCGCCGACATCGCCGCGGTCGCCGACGTCGCCCACCGCGGCGGTGCCCTGCTCGTCGTGGACAACACCTTCGCAACGCCAGCCCTGCAGCGCCCGCTCGCGCTCGGGGCGGACGTCGTGCTGCACTCGACCACCAAGTACCTCGGGGGGCACTCCGACGTCGTCGGCGGGGCCCTTGTCATGGCCGACGACGACCTCGCCGAGCGGCTGGCCTTCCACCAGAACGCGATGGGCGCCGTCCCCGGACCGTTCGACGCCTTCCTCACCCTGCGCGGTCTGAAGACCCTCGGTGTGCGCATGGACCGGCACTGCGACAACGCGCAGGCCGTCGCGGACTTCCTGCTCACTCATCCCGGGGTGGGACAGGTGCTGTTCCCTGGGCTTCCCGAGCACCGCGGGCACACCGTCGCGGCGCGCCAGATGGACAGGTTCGGCGGGATGGTGTCGTTCACCCTCGTCGGTGGCCCGGACGCGGCGCGCCGCGTGTGCGGACGCACCCAGGTGTTCACCCTGGCCGAGTCACTCGGCGGGGTGGAGTCGCTCATCGAGCTCCCCGGGCAGATGACCCACGCGAGCGCGGCGGGCTCCCCGCTGGAGGTGCCCGGGAACCTCGTGCGGCTCTCGGTCGGGATCGAGGCCGTCGAGGACCTGATCGACGACCTTCGGTGGGCGCTGGCCGGGTAGCGGGACGGTACGCGCCGCTCAGCGGCGCCCGCGGCGGGCGTGCAGGTAGTCCGCGACCACGTACTCGCCCAGCCGTTCCACGGATGGGCTGAGCACCCGACCGCCGTTGCGGCGGGCGATGGCCCGCACGAAGCGCTCCAGACCGGGGTCCTCGCCGAGCATCACCACCGTCAGGACGGCACCGAGACGGGTGAGGTCGTCGACCTCAGCGACGGTTCGCCGGACCGTCTCAGCCGAGGGTGGCCACGAGAACAGCGCCTCGCCGGAGTCGTCGAGGTGAGCGGTCGGCTCCCCGTCGGTCACCACGACGACGACCGGCTGGGCGGTGGGATGGCGCCGCAGGAAGCGGTGCGCCAGCAGCAGCGCGTGCTGCAGGTTGGTGCCCTGGACGTAGGAGGGCTCCACCGCGGCCAGGTCCACCGCGCCGAGGGGACGAGCCCACCGGTCGAACCCGATGACCTCCAGGGCGTCCTGCCGGAACCGGGTGCTGACCAGGTGCGCCAGGGCCAGCGCGGTCTGCTTCATCGGCCCCCAGCGGCCCTCGGCGACCATGGAGAACGACAGGTCGACCAGCAGCGCCACCGCGGCGGAGGTGCGCGCCTCGGTCTCCACCACCGCGAAGTCGGCGACCTCCAGCGCCACCGCCCCGCCGTCCCGAGGCTCGGCTGCCGCCCGGACCAGGGCCTGCTGGACGGTGCGCACGACGTCCAGCGGCTCCTCGTCGCCGAACTCCCAGCCGCGCCAGGCCCCGGTCGGCTCGCCGGCCGATCCGGCCCGGTGCTGCTCGTGCGGGCCGCCCCGTCCGGTCCTGATCTGGTCCAGGACGCGGCGCAGCGCGCTCTGCCCCAGCCGGCGCACCGCCTTGGCCGTCAGCTGCAGGTCCTGCCGGGTGCCGGTGACCCAGCCCTGGTCGGCCAGCTCACGCTCGAGCCGGCGCAGGGCCTCGACGTCGGTGGCCGCGCTGGGCCCGAGCACCTCGGCCAGCGCCTCGACGTCGATGTCGTCGAGCGTGGCCCCGGGGTACTGCTGCCCGAGCTGGTCCATGAGGTCGTCGAGCCGGGCGAGCTCGTCGAGGGCGTCGGTGGCCTCGACGTACCCCAGCGGCTCGCCACCGCGCATCTGCTGGCGCGACGACCAGTCCATGCCCGGGCGCAGCGTCCGCAGGTTGTCCCGCAGCTGGCTGAGCTGGGCGGCCAGGTCGAGGTCGTCGGCCATGGCCTGGGCGATGAGGTCGCGCAGTGCCTCCCGCTGCTCGGGGTCGAGGCTGCGCAGCAGCCGCTCGGCGGCTGCGGCGCGTTGGGCGAGCAGGTCGATGAGCTCGTCGGTGGACCGCGGGCCCTCGGGGAAGGCCTCGCCGTGCTGGCGCATGAAGGCTTGGAACTGCTCGGTGGTGTCCTCCCCCCGGGCGTGCGCGGCGAGCAGGGCGTTCAGGTCGGCCAGCAGGTCCTTCAGCGAGGAGGTGTCCGACGAGGACGCCGGGCCGCGCAGCTGTTGGCGCAGCACGTCCTCGCGCACCATCGAGCGGATCTGCTCGTACAGCTCACGCGCGCGCGGGGACGCCCAGTCGTAGTCGGCGAGGTCCCGGACGGCCTGCGGGAGGCTGTCGGGAAGCCGGTCGAGCGCGGCCTCGCGGTCCCGGGCATCCGGCCCCGGATGGTCGGCCAGCGCGGTGCGTTCGGTGGCCAGAGCCTCCTCCAGGAGCGCCTGCGCCTGCTGGAGGATCCCCGACAGGTCGCCCCGCCGCAGCTCGTCACGGCGCCGGCGCAGCTGCTCGCGCAGGGCGTCCAGGCCACGCCGGTCCGCCATGCCGTGCCGCATGAGGTCGCGCATCGCCTCGCGGGGGGACTGCCCGGCCAGCACCCGCTCGCCGACCCGGTCCACCGCGTCCGCGACGTCGTACGGGGGCTCCAGCGGGTCGCCCCCGCCGCGCCACGGGCCGTACCGGTAGCGGCTCACCCGGAGAAGACCGCCCGTCCGTCCGAGACCGCGTCCTTGGCCAGCCGCCGCGTCAGGTGCAGCCCCTCGAGCACCAGCTCGACTCCGGAGGCGACCTCCTCGGGGCTGGTGGCCTCACCCATCCCCAGGTCGTCCAGGATGCGCGCCAGACCGGGCACCGGACCCAGCTGCTCGAGCATCGTCGCGGACGGGACGAGGTCGCCGTCCTCGACCCTCGCCCCCTCGGCGAAGCGGTCGGTGACCGCGGTGAGGTCCCGGCCGCGCAGCCGCTCCCGGAAGACCTCGGCGATCGCCATCCGGACGAGGTGGTCCAGGACGTCGCGCTCGCGTCCCTCGTGACCCATCTCGAACTCGACCTTGCCGCGCAGCGTCGGCACCACCGCAGAGAGGTCCCCGACGCGGGCGACCGGGTCGGTCTCGCCGGTGAGGGCTCCGCGTCTCAGTGCGGAGGCGGCCGCTCCCTCGGCGCAGGCGACGGCGAAGCGGGCCGAGACCCCTGAGCGCTGGTCGACCGCGGGGGAGGTGCGCACCCCTCGGGCGAAGTGCGCGATGACCTCCAGCACCGGCTCCGGGACGGCGGCCACCAGCCGGGCCTCCTGCCGCACCAGCGCCACCTCGTCAGTGACGGTGAGCGGGTAGTGGGTGCGGACCTCGGCGCCGAAGCGGTCCTTGAGCGGGGTGATGATGCGCCCGCGGTTGGTGTAGTCCTCAGGGTTCGCGGTGGCCACCAGCAGCAGGTCCAGCGGCAGGCGCAGGGAGTAGCCGCGCACTTGGATGTCGCGCTCCTCGAGCACGTTGAGCAGTGCCACCTGGATGCGCTCGGCAAGGTCGGGCAGCTCGTTGACGACGAACACGCCACGGTTGGTGCGCGGCACGAGCCCGTAGTGCACGGTCTCGGGGTCGCCGAGCCGCCGCCCTTCGGCCACCTTCGTCGGGTCGATGTCGCCGACGAGATCACCCACGCTGGTGTCGGGGGTGGCCAGCTTCTCCCCGTACCGCATCGACCGGTGGACCCACGTCACAGGCAGGTCGTCGCCGAGCTCGGCGGCCAGCCGTCGAGACCAGGGGGTGACCGGGTGGCAGGGGTGCTCGACGATCTCCGAGCCCTCGATCGCCGGCGTCCACTCGTCCAGCAGCCCGACCAGCGAGCGGGCGATGCGCGTCTTGCCCTGACCGCGCTCCCCGAGCAGCACCATGTCGTGCCCGGCGAGCAGCGCCCGCTCGAGCTCGGGCAGGACCGAGTCGTCGTAGCCGACGATGCCGGGGAACCTCGCCCGGCCGTCGCGCATGGCCTGCGTGAGGTTGTGCCGGATCTCCTCCTTGACCGTGCGGTAGGTGTGCCCGGCTGCCCTCAGCGCGCCGAGGGTGGCAGCGGTCGGGGCGGGCGCGCGCTCGACCTCGGCAGGGTTGGACGTCACGGCCGTGACGCTACGTCGCCGACGCCGTCATCGCGCGCCGATGTGCTGCGCCGACGCGTCTCCGGCATCGTCGTGCTGACCAGTGCCCCGGCGGCGACGACGGCCGCGGTCACCCAGAACGCCAGCGCGTAGGAGCCGGTCTGGACCAGCAGGCCGGCGACCAGCGGACCCAGGATCGCACCGAGGTCGGAGGCCATCTGGGACACCGCGACGACGGTTCCGCCGCGACTGCCGACCACGTCCCCGACGACCGCGGCCGGAGCGGTACCCAGCAGCGCCGCCCCGGCCCCGTACGCGGCCATCGCCAGCAGGAAGCCGGTCTGGGTGGGCCACACAGCCAGCAGGGCGATCGAGCCGGCCGCCACCACCCCGCCGCCGATCATCGCCGGCCGCCGTCCGACCCTGTCGACGAACCGTCCGGCGGGAACCAGCAGCACACCCTGGACGGCTGCGCTGACCACGAAGCCGATCCCGGCCCAGCGGGCCGACTGGCCGAGGACGTCGGCGACGTACAGCGGGATCAGCGAGGAGCGGATACCGAACAGTGCCCATCCGGTGCCCAGGTTGGTGACCAAGGCGGCGAGGTAGGCGCGGGAGCGCAGGGCCTGGCGGAGCGTGGTTCTCGCCTCGTCGGACGCCGCGCCAGCGGTGTGCCCCGGGGGGTGCGTCGCCTTGTCCAGGGCGAACCAGGCGATGGCGGTGGCGACGCCGAGGGTCGCGGCGTAGATGAAGAAGGGAGCGCGCAGCGAGATCTCGGCCAGGAACCCGCCGATGGCCGGTCCGGCGATGCCGCCGACGAGGAACCCGCCCTGGATCAGCCCCGCGGCTCGACCCCGCTGGTCGGGAGCCACCACGCGGTACATCAGCGCGAACGCCGATACGGTGAACATGGCCGAGCCGGCGCCGCCGGCGCCCCTCATGAGCAGGAGCTGGCCGTAGGTCTGGGCGAGTCCTGCCAGCAGGCTGGAGACGGCGACGATGATCAGCCCGCTGGCCAGCACGGAGCGCTCGGTGAACCGGTCGACCAGTCGGCCCCCGAGCAGCCCGGAGGCCAGCCGCATGCCGGCGAAGACCGACACGACGGCACCGGCTGCTGCCTCTCCCACGCCGAAGTCGCGGGCGTAGAGCGGGATGACCGGGGCGACGAGTCCGAAGCCGATCGCCACCGAGAACGCGATCGCAGCCAGGACCGCCACCTCGCCCGGCAGGTCACCGAGCAGGCGGCGTGGCCGGACGCGGCCTGTCGGCCCAGGGTCGCTGCGCGCCTGGCTCACGCCATCGGTTCGCGCGCGGCCTCCTGCACACCGGAGGTCTCACGCAGTGGCAGCTCGCGCAGGAAGATGAGGAAGACCAGTGCGACGACGGTGACCGGGACCGCGACGATGAACACCCGGTCCAGCGCCTCGGTGAATGCCTCGAGCAGCGGCTGCTTCACCTGGTCGGGCAGCGCAGCGATCGTCTCGGGCGTCCCCCCCAGCTGGCCGGCGTCCAGCCCTGGCGGCGGCCCGCCGGGGAACCGGCTCTCCAGCGAGCTCTGCAGCGTGGTGTTGAGCACCGACCCGAACACCGCGGTGCCGATCGCACCGCCCATGGAGCGGAAGAACGTGTTGCTGCTCGTGGCAACCCCGAGGTCGCGGGGCTCGACCGCGTTCTGGACGGCGACCACCAGGGTCTGGATCACCAGACCCAGGCCCACGCCGAGCAGGAACACGCGCAGGGACAGGTTCCAGATCGGCGTGTCCACCTCCAGCATGGACAGCCACAGCAAGGCGACCGGGATGATCACGAACCCGACCAGCGGGAAGATCTTGTGGCGGCCGGTGCGGGTGATGGCCTGACCGGAGCCGGCGGAGGCGATGAAGATGCCCAGCACCAGGGGCAGCAGGAGCAGCCCGGACGCGGTGGGGCTGTAGCCCTTGACGACCTGGAGGTAGATCGGAAGGTAGATGATCGCGCCGAAGAAGGCGAAGCCGAACAGGAAGCTCACGATGCTGGTGTTGGTGAACACGGAGTTCTTGAACAGCCGCATCGGCAGCAGCGGCTCGGGTACCCGCAGCTCCCAGAACACGAACGCGAGGACGAGCACCACGCTGGCCACGATGAGCCCGATGATGATCGCGGAGTCCCACTCGTAGGTCTGCCCGCCCCAGACGGTGACGAGCAGGATCGAGGTGACCGCGGCCACGATGAGAGCCGCCCCCACGTAGTCGATCGCATGCTCGACCCGCTTCTTGGGAAGGTGCAGGGTGCGCTGGATGGTGACCAACGCGACCAGCCCGAGCGGGACGTTGATCCAGAACACCCAGCGCCAGGACAACGACTCGGTGAAGAACCCGCCCAGCAACGGGCCGAGCACACTGGAGATGCCGAAGACGGCGCCGAACAGCCCCTGGTAGCGACCCCGTTCCCGGGGGCTGACGATGTCGCCGACGATGGCCAGCGTCAACGCGATGAGACCGCCGGCTCCCAGGCCCTGGATGGCGCGACCCACCACCAGCACACCCATGGTCGTGGCGAACCCGGACACCACTGATCCGAGGACGAAGATGACCACGGCTGCCTGGAACACCGACTTGCGTCCGTAGAGGTCCCCGATCTTGCCGTACAGCGGGGTGGAGGCGGTCGCCGTGAGCAGGTAGGCCGTCACCGTCCAGGAGTACTGGTCCAGACCGCCGAGCTCGCCGACGATGGTCGGCAGCGCGGTGGCCACGATCGTCTGGTCCAGCGCAGCCAGGAACAACCCGACCATCAGGCCGCCGATCACGACCAGCACCTCGCGGTGCGTCATGAACCCCGCTCGCTCAGCGCCCTGGTCGGCTGTGGCGGTTGCCGCGTCCGGGGTGTTCTGCTGGCTCATAGGGTCTCCTCGTCGAGTCGGTCAAGATCGTCGGCCAGTCGGCTGAGCAGGTGCCTCAGGTCGGCGGCATCGGCCTGCGACCAGGTCTGCAGCACCCGGTCCAGGGCCTGCTCCCGCCGGGCCAGGGACTCGGTCATCGCGGCAGACCCGCGGTCGGTGACGCTGAGCAGGAACGACCGTCCGTCCGCCGGGTCCGGCCGGCGGGAGACGAGTCCGGACTCCTCCAGGCTCCGGACGTGTCGACTGACCGTCGAGACGTCCAGCCCCACGTCTGCGGCGAGCTCGGACGGGCGGATCGGCCCGCCGCAGCCGACACGGTGCAGCAGCAGCATCGCAGCAAGGTCCCCCTCGCCGGGCCCGCTGAGCCGCCGCAGTCGCCGCACCACCCGGAACAGGTCGGGAACCACCGGGGCAACGTCGGCTCCAGCCACCAGGGCCTGGGCCACGCCGGGCAAGGTTGTTTGCACCACGCAACCATAAGGTCGGCCGGCCCTGGCGTCATCCCCTTCGCCGGAGGTCCAGACTTCTCAGTCGTGACCGACCTGCTGGCGACCACCGCCGCCGACGCCGCCCGAGCCGACGAGGAGATCGAGGGGGTGGTTCGACGCACCCCGCTCGAGCCGGCCCGGTGGCTGACCGACGGGGTCGGTGGGCTGGTGCTGCTCAAGTGCGAGAACCTGCAGCGGGCCGGCTCGTTCAAGATCCGCGGCGCCTATGTCCGGATCTCCCGACTGACCCCGTCCGAGCGTGCCCGGGGCGTGGTCGCGGCCAGCGCCGGCAACCACGCGCAGGGGGTGGCGCTGGCGGCGTCACTGCTCGGGGCACCGGCAACGGTGTTCATGCCGCATGGAGCCTCCCTGGTCAAGGAGCGCGCCACCCGGGCCTACGGGGCGCAGGTGGAGTTCGCCGGCTCCTCGGTGGACGACGCGGTGGAGGCGGCGCTCGAGCACGCCGAGCGCACCGGCGCCGTCTTCGTGCACCCGTTCGACCATCCCGACATCCTGGCCGGGCAGGGGACGGTGGGACGCGAGATCCTGCGCCAGGCACCGCAGGTCCGCACCGTGGTGGTGTGCACCGGCGGGGGTGGGCTGCTGGCCGGGATCGCCGCGGCCGTCAAGCACGCCCGTCCGCAGGTGCGCGTGATCGGGGTCCAGGCCGAGGGGGCCGCCGCGTACCCGCTGTCGCTGTGGGCCGGGCATCCGGTCCCGCTGCAGACGATGAGCACCATGGCCGACGGCATCGCTGTCGGACGGCCCGGCGACCTCCCGTTCGCCCTCATCCGCGAGCACGTCGACGAGATCGTCACCGTCAGCGAGGACGCCATCTCCCGGGCGCTGGTGCGGCTGCTCGAGCGCAACAAGCTGGTGGCCGAGCCGGCCGGGGCGGTCGCCGTCGCTGCGCTGATGTCCGGGGCCTGCGCGGTGGAGCCGCCGGTGGTCGCCACCCTCTCCGGCGGCAACATCGACCCGCTGCTGCTGCTGCGGGTGGTGCGGCACGGGCTGGTGGCCGACGGCCGGTACCTCACCCTCGGCGTCTCCATCCCGGACCGTCCAGGGTCGCTGGCGGCGCTGCTGGCGACGATGGCCGACGTCGGCGCCAACGTCCTCGACGTCGTGCACGAGCGGACCCGCAGCCACCTGCACGTGGACGAGGTCGACGTCCGGCTCGTCCTGGAGACCCGCGGGCCGGCTCACCGCGACGAGGTGCTGGAGGTGGTACGGCACCCGCGCAACCCCTGGCGGCTGCTCTCCGACTCCTGACCCGCGGGGCCCGGCTCGTCGTCGGAGGACCGTGGCTGGTCAGACGAATGGCAGGTGAACCCGGGAATGCCCGGTGGGCGAGGCTGCTTATGGTCTCGTCGAGTCACCGGATGAGAGGCGCCGATGAATGCGATAGCGGCTGAGGGACTGGTCAAGATCTACCGGACCCGCGGATCGGGCGAGGTGCGCGCGCTGGACGGTGTCGACCTTGTCGTGCCCGAGGGCACCGTCCTCGGGCTGCTGGGCCCGAACGGTGCCGGCAAGACCACCACGGTGCGGATCCTGGCGACACTCCTGCAACCGGACGCGGGGCGGGCCACCGTCGCCGGCTACGACGTCGTCCGCCAGCCCCAGCAGGTCCGACGGGCGATCGGGCTGTCGGGGCAGTACGCGGCGGTGGACGAGAACCTGACCGGACGCGAGAACCTGACGATGTTCGGCCGGCTCTACCAGATGTCGCCGGCCGCGGCGAAGGCCCGTGCGCAGGACCTGCTCGAGCAGTTCGCGCTTGCCGACGCCGGCAACCGGGTCGCCAAGACCTACTCAGGCGGCATGCGCCGGCGCCTGGACCTGGCGTCCGCCCTCATCGGCCACCCCCGGCTGCTGTTCCTGGACGAGCCGACCACCGGGCTGGACCCGCGCAGCCGGCTCGGCATGTGGGACGTGATCCGCGAGCTGGTTCGAGAGGGCACGACACTGCTGCTCACCACCCAGTACCTCGAGGAGGCCGACGAGCTGGCGGACACCATCGCGGTGGTCGACCAAGGACGGATCATCGCTGGTGGGACGGCCGACGAGCTGAAGTCGCATGTCGGTGGTGAGCGGATCGAGGTGGTCGTCCACGACCCGTCCCGGATCGATGAGACCGTGGCCCAGCTGCGTCCTGACGCGCTCGGCCCGCCCGAGATCGACCGGCACATCCGCAAGATCACCGTCCCGACCACCGGGGGTGCCGACCACCTCGTGGAGGTCGTGCGCCGGCTGGACGCCGCCGGGATCACCATCGACGACATCGGGTTGCGGCGCCCGACGCTGGACGACGTCTTCCTCGCCCTCACCGGCCATACCACGGAGGTCGTGCAGGAGGAGGACGCCGAGCCGGCGACGAGCACCAGGAGGAATCCGTGACCCCGATCACCACCGACTCACCGGCAGTCACCTCGTCCGGCCTGAGCGGCACGCTCGCCGACGGGCTGGTCATCGTCTGGCGCAACCTCAAGCGCATCACGCGGATCCCCGAGCTGGCGATCTTCGCGGTGCTGCAGTCGATCATGTTCGTGCTGCTGTTCGCGTTCGTGTTCGGCGGGGCGATCCCGGTGGGCGGCGGTACTCCGGAGGAGTACCGCAACTACCTGATGCCGGGCATCTTCGTGCAGACCCTCGGGTTCGCCGCCATCACCACCGCAGTGGGGATGAACGACGACATGAACAAGGGACTCATCGACAGGTTCCGCTCGCTGCCGATGGCGCGCTCGGCGGTGGTCGGCGGACGCGTCGTGGCCGACGTGCTGTACAACGCGCTCATCCTGGTCGTGCTCATGCTCAGCGGTCTGGCCGTCGGCTGGCGCGTCAACGGCACGCTGGGCCAGTTCGTGGCGGCGGTGCTGCTGCTCGGGGCGTTCACGTTCGCCATGACCTGGGTCGGCGTGTTCATGGGCATGAAAGCGCCGACCGTGGAGACCGTCCAGCAGATCGGGTTCATCACGATCTTCCCGCTGTCGTTCATCTCGAACGTGTTCGTGCCGCTGGAGTCGCTGCCGGACTGGCTGCAGCCGATCGCGGAGTGGAACCCGTTCAGCGCGATCACCCAGTCGGCGCGCCAGCTGTTCGGTAACCCGGTGGCCTCGACAGGGTCGTGGCCCAGCGAGAACCCCTACCTGCTGTCGGCGATGTGGATCGTGGTGATCATCGCGGTGTTCGCTCCGCTGGGCGTGCGCACCTACAACCGCACCAGCCGCTGAGGGCGGGCGCCGCCGGCTTCACCCCCCCAGCGGGGTCGCCTCGAGGATCTCCACGTCCATCGTGCGGCCGGTCGGGGTCTGGAAGGTCACGGTGTCCCCGACGCTGTGTCCCGAGATCGCGCTGCCCAGCGGGGACTTGGGCGAGTACACCTCGTGGTCGACTGCGGCGTCGAGGCTGGCCATCTCGCGCGAGCCCAGCAGGAACGTCTCGGTGTCGGTGTCCCCGGCGAAGCGGATCGTGACGACCATGCCCGGCGCGACGGTGCCGTCGTCGGCCGGACGCTCGCCCACCTTCGCCCGGTGCAGCAGGTCCTGGAGCTGGCGGATGCGGGCCTCCTGCTTGCCCTGCTCCTCCTTGGCCGCGTGGTACCCGCCGTTCTCCGACAGGTCGCCCTCGGCGCGGGCCGCCTCGATCCGCTTGGCGATCTCCCTGCGCCCCACGGTCATGAGTTGGTCGAGCTCGGCCTTCACCTGGTCAAAGGCTTCCTGGGTGAGCCAGGCGACGTTGTCGGTGGACGAGGTCACGAGAGGGACTCCTTGCGTGCTGCCGGGTCACGTGCTGCCGGACGGGGGGCGAAAGCCACCAGACTACCCCGACCGGCGCCAGGGTCCCCGGGTCGCGAGATCGCCCCGTGCCAAGGTGGAGGTCCCTGCTCAGCCACCGACCGGGTCGAGCGGGCGGCAGCCGAGCAGGCGCGCCGCCTTGGGCGAGGAGGCCGCCTCGATCGTGGCGCGCACGACCACCCGCTCGTCCCCACCCGTCGGGACCTCCACGAGCGCCGCCCCCACGTCCACCTGGTTCTCCCCGACCGCGGCCACGTCGCACACCACCGGCTGCGCCGGGTCGCGCGCCACCTCGAGGGTGATGGTGATCGAGGAGGCGGTGATGTCGCCGTAGGCGAGCACGGCGGCCCGCACCCCGGTGGAGCGGGCCACCAGGCCCCACGCCGTGGCCGCCAGCAGACCGACGAGCACCAGCCCGACGACTGCCAGCGGCAGGTAGCTCGGCCAGCGTGGCCCGCTCAGGCCGTAGCGCTGCTGCAGGTCGGGCCGGTCCGGCGGGAGCGGAGGGACCGAGGGCACGGCACAATCATCCCCCGTGCCATCCTCCTCCGGCGCCCCCGGTCTGCGCCTGATGCACGTCCACGCGCACCCGGACGACGAGTCCAGCAAAGGTGCGGCGTCCACGGCCCGGTACGTGGCCGAGGGCGTGGACGTGCTCGTGGTGACCCTGACCGGCGGCGAGCGGGGCTCGGTGCTCAACCCCGCCATGGACCGCCCGGAGGTGTGGGGCCGGATCAGCCAGATCCGTCGTGCGGAGATGGACCGCGCTCGGGAGATCCTCGGCGTCGGGCAGGAGTGGCTCGGGTTCGTCGACTCCGGGTTCCCCGAGGGGGACCCGCCTGCCCCGCTGCCCGAGGGCTGCTTCGCCCTCGTCCCGCTCGAGCAGCCGGTGGCGGCCCTGGTCGAGGTCATCCGCCGGTTCCGCCCTCACGTGATGACCACCTACGACGAGAAGGGCGGCTACCCCCATCCGGACCACGTCCGCTGCCACCAGGCGAGCATGGCCGCTGCCGACACCGCGGCCGACCCGGCGCGGTTCCCGGACACCGGCGCACCGTGGCAGCCGCTGAAGGTCTACTACCACCACGCCTTCCACCGGCGCCGGACCCAGGCGTTGCACGAGGAGATGCTGCGGCGTGGCCTGGACTCGCCCTACACCGAGCGTCTCGCGCAGTGGGTGGCGGACCCCGAGCACGACCGTCGGATCACCACGTTCGTGCCGTGCGCGGAGTACTTCGCCGCCAGGGACGCCGCCCTGCTGGCGCACCGGACGCAGATCGACCCGCACGGTGCCTGGTTCGCCTGTCCCCGCGAGGTGCACCAGGCGGCCTGGCCCACCGAGGACTACGAGCTCGTACGCAGCGTCGTCCCCACCTGGGTCCCCGAGGACGACCTCTTCGCGGGGATCCGCACGCTGTAGCCGCCCGGGGTGGGCACCGACGGCGGTCATGCGCCACAATGGCGGTGTGGGCGACCTGGCGGTGACGGTGGCGCAGCAGGTCGAGGAGGACTCCTTCGGGCTGCAGGCCGGTCCGTACGCGCTGTTCTTCTTCCTGGCCCTCGTCGGTGCTCTGGTGTTCCTGCTGTTCAGCATGCGCAAGCAGATGCGTCGCGTCGACTTCGACGAGGACGGCAAGACCGACCTCGAGCGGATGTTCGGCGCGGACGGGCGCGCGACGCCGCCGGGGCGCCACGGCGAGTCCTGAGCGCGGCAGTGGAGTCTGGGAGGCGCCGGTGTCGAGCTGGACACACATAGTCTCCGTCACGGCCGGGGCGACCTGCGGCGATGCTCCGCGTGGCGCCTGCCCACGGGCACTATGTGTGTCTGGCTGGACACGCCGTCCCGCCCGCGTGACGGGACTTTCGGGTCCTGCGGCCTGCCTGCCGCTGCCCCTACCGTCGGCGCATGACCTGGGCCTGCATCGACGGAAACGAGGCCGCCTCCCGCGTCGCGTACGCGCTGTCGGAGGTCCTCGCCATCTACCCGATCACCCCGGCCTCTCCGATGGGGGAGTCTGTGGACGGGTGGAGCGGCGCCGACCGACCCAACCTGTGGGGGGACATCCCCCGGGTCATCGAGATGCAGTCCGAAGGGGGAGCGGCCGCCGCCCTGCACGGCGCCGTGCAGGCCGGTGCGCTGGGCTCGACATTCACCGCGAGCCAGGGCCTGCTGCTGATGATCCCCAGCATGTTCAAGGTCGCCGGTGAGCTGACGCCGACGGTCATCCACGTCGCTGCTCGTGCGCTGGCCACCCACGCGCTGTCGATCTTCGGCGACCACTCAGACGTCATGTCCACCCGCAGCACGGGGTTCGCGATGCTGGCCAGCAACAGCGTCCAGGAGGCACACGACCTCGCCCTGGTCGCCCACGCTGCGACCCTGCGCACCCGGGTGCCGTTCCTGCACTTCTTCGACGGGTTCCGCACCTCCCACGAGATCGACAAGATCTCCCTGCTCGACCCGTCGGACCTGCGGGCGCTCGTCCGCGAGGACGACGTCACCGCCCACCGCATGCGGGGCCTGAGCCCGGACCGGCCGGTGGTGCGCGGCACGGCGCAGAACCCGGACGTCTTCTTCGCCTCCCGCGAGGCCGGCAACTCCTACTACGACGCCGTCCCGGGGGTCGTCGCGGGCTTGATGGACGAGCTCGCCGACCGGGTGGGGCGCCGGTACCGCCTGGTGGACTACGTCGGGCACCCCGAGGCCGAGCGCGTCGTCGTTCTCATGGGTTCAGCCGCCGGCGCCGCGCGTGAGGTGGTCGAGAGCCTGCTCGCGCAGGGCGAGCGGGTCGGCCTGGTGCTCGTGCGGCTGTACCGGCCGTTCCCGGTCGAGGAGTTCGCGGCAGCCGTCCCGTCGACGGCCCGGGTGATGGCGGTGATGGACCGGACCAAGGAGCCCGGTGCCCCCGGCGAGCCGCTGTACCTCGACGCGGTGGCGGCACTGCACGCCACCGGACGCTCCGGTCTGCCGGTTGTCGGCGCCCGCTACGGACTCGGTAGCGCCGAGCTGCGGCCCCGCGACATCCGCGCGCTGCTCGACCACGCGGGCCGGTTCGTCTCCGACGGCGGGCGACGGGTCGTGACCCTCGGCATCGACGACGACGTCACCGGGCTCTCCCTGGCAAGCGACGCGGGCTACCGGGTGCCCACCAGCGCGGTGCAGGCGGTGTTCTACGGGCTGGGCAGCGACGGGACGGTCGGGGCGAACAAGACCGCCATCACCATCATCGGTGAGCAGACCGACCTGTTCGCGCAGGGCTACTTCGTCTACGACTCGAAGAAGGCCGGCTCGGTGACGGTGTCGCACCTGCGTTTCGGCCCGGAGCCGATCCGGTCCACCTACCTGGTCGAGGACGCCAGCGCCGACTTCGTCGCCTGTCACCAGTTCAGCCTGCTCAACCGCATGGACGTGCTGCGCAGTGCCCGTGAGGGTGCCACCTTCCTGGTCAACGCCCCCTACGACGCCGACGAGGTCTGGGACCGGCTGCCGCGTGAGGTGCAGGAGGACATCCGCGAGAAGAGCCTCGACCTGTGGGTCATCGACGCGCACAAGGTGGCCCGGGGGCTGGGCCTGGGGGCTCGGATCAACACGGTCATGCAGCCGTGCTTCTTCGCCCTGTCGCGGGTGCTCCCCGAGCAGCAAGCGCTGGCCGCGCTCAAGGACGCGGTGGTCAGCCGGTACGCCAAGCGCGGCCCGTCGGTGGTGGATCGCAACCTGACCGCGATCGACTCCGCGCTGGCCGGTCTGGCACACGTCCAGGTGCCCGACGAGATCACCGGTGCGCCGCGGGAGCGGATCCGGGTTCCCGACACCGCCGACGAGTTCCTCGCCAAGGTCACCGCACCGCTCATCGCCGGTGAGGGGGACACCCTGCCGGTGAGCCTGCTGCCGGCCGACGGCACCTTCCCCACCGGCACCGCCCGGCTGGAGAAGCGCTCGCTGGCCCGGGACCTGCCGATGTGGGACCCGTCGATCTGCATCGACTGCGGCAAGTGCGCGATCGTCTGCCCGCACGCGGCGATCCGGGCGAAGGTGTACCCGGAGAAGCTGACCGCCGATGCCCCGCTCGGCTACCAGTCCAAGTCCTACCGTGACAGGGCGCTGGCGGGGTACTCCCTGACCATCCAGGTCGCCCCGGACGACTGCACCGGCTGCGGCATCTGCGTGGACGTGTGCCCGGCGCGCAGCAAGGAGGACTCCAGCCACAAGGCCCTCGACCTCGCCCCGGCCGACGAGCGCCGCGACGTCGAACGGCCGTCCTGGGACTTCTTCCTGTCCCTGCCTGAGGTCGACCGTACCGCGGTGAAGCACACCACGGTGAAGGGCACCCAGCTGCTGCAGCCGCTGTTCGAGTTCTCCGGCGCCTGCGCCGGCTGCGGCGAGACGCCCTACCTGAAGCTGCTGTCCCAGCTCTACGGCGACCGGCTGGTGATCGGCAACGCCACCGGGTGCTCGTCCATCTACGGCGGCAACCTGCCCACCACGCCCTGGTCGAAGGGCCCGGACGGACGCGGCCCGGCTTGGAGCAACTCGCTGTTCGAGGACAACGCCGAGTTCGGGCTGGGACTGCGGCTGGGCATCGACGCGCACACCGCCGGCGCGACCCGCCTGCTGCGCGAGATCGGCTGGCGGGTGGGTGACGAGCTCGCCTCAGCGCTGCTGCTGTCCGAGCAGCTGGACGAGGCCGAGGTCCAGGCGCAGCGGGCACGTGTGGAGGTGCTGGCGGAGCGCCTGGCGCGACTCATCGCCGAGGGCGACACCGACGAGCGGCTGCCGCGGCTGGCCAAGCTCGCCGAGAACCTCGTGCGCCGCAGCGTCTGGGCGGTCGGCGGCGACGGCTGGGCCTACGACATCGGATTCGGCGGCCTGGACCAGGTGCTCTCGTCCGGGCAGGACATCAACGTCCTGGTGATGGACACCGAGGTGTACTCCAACACCGGCGGCCAGGCGTCCAAGTCGACCCCGCGAGGTGCGGTAGCGAAGTTCGCCGCGTCCGGGAAGGACAGCGCGAAGAAGGACCTGGGGGCCTTCGCCCGTTCGTACGGCAACGTGTACGTGGCGCAGATCGCGCTGGGGGCCAACGAGAGCCAGACCGTGCGGGCGATGCTCGAGGCGGACGCGTGGCGCGGGCCCTCGCTGGTCATCGCGTACTCGACGTGCATCGCCCACGGCATCGACATGACCACCTCGATGAGCCATCAGAAGGACGCCGTCAGCTCCGGATACTGGGAGCTGTACCGGTACTCGCCGTCGCCGGACGAGCAGAGCCAGCCCTTCCACCTGGACTCCAAGGCGCCGTCCACCCCGCTGCGGGACTTCCTGCTGGCCGAGACGCGCTTCTCCGCGCTCGCTCGAAGCGACCCGGCGCGGGCGCGGGAGCTGTTCTCACTCGCCCAGCACGACGTGTCGGAACGTCGCCGCTACTACGAGCAGCTCGCGGGCATGCGACGCGCCATCGCCAGCGTCGACGCTGACGCCGAGGAGCTCGACGAGCTCGAGGCGGAGGAGGAGTGATGTCGCCCGATCTGACCACCGACTACATGGGCCTGACCCTGCGCAGCCCCATCGTGGCCTCCGCGGGTCCGCTGACCGGACGCGTGGAGACACTCCTGGAGCTCCAGGAGGCCGGCGTTGGGGCCGTGGTGCTGCCCTCGCTGTTCGAGGAGGAGGTGGAGGAGGAGCCGCTGCGGCTGGCCGAGACCCTCGAGACCGGGCTGGGCACGTTCGCGGAGGCCACCGGGGACAGCGGGTTCTTCCCCGACATCGAGTTCCCGGACGTGGGCCCAGGGGTGCACCTGAGGCTGGTCGCGGAGGCGAAGGAGGCGCTCGACGTCCCGGTCGTGGCAAGTGTGAACGCCCGCTCCGCGGGGGCCTGGGTGCGCTACGCGCGGATGCTGGCCGACGCCGGTGCCGACGCCATCGAGCTGAACCTCTACGACGTGGTCACCGACCCGGACGAGGACAGCGTCGACGTCGAGGACCGGCTGGTCGGCGCGGTGCGGGCGGTGCGGTCGGAGGTCGCGGTGCCGCTGGCGGTGAAGCTCTCGCCGTTCTACTCCGCGCTGCCGGCGCTGGCCGTACGCCTGGTCACCGACGGCGCGGACGCGCTGGTGCTGTTCAACCGGTTCTACCAGCCCGACATCGACATCGAGACCCTCGGAGTGTCCACGTCGGTGTCGCTGAGCCATCCCAGCGAGGTACGGCTCCCGCTTCGGTGGATCGGCATCCTGCGTCCGCTGGTACCGGAGGCCTCGCTGGCGGCCACCAGCGGCGTCGCGTCCGGGGCCGAGGTGATCAAGGTGCTGCTGGCCGGCGCGGACGTGGCGATGATGACCTCGGCGCTGCTGCGCAACGGGCCGGAGCACGTAGCGGAGGTGGAGGCGCAGCTCGCCTCGTGGATGAGCGAGCACGAGTACACCTCGGTCCGCCAGATGCGCGGCAGCGTGTCCTACCGGACCACCGCAGACCGATCCAGCTACGAACGGGCGCAGTACATCCGTACCTTGAGCTCCTACCTACTCGACCAGGCACTGGGGAGCGCACATGGTCACTGAGGTCGATCTGCTCATCATCGGGGCAGGCCCGACGGGGCTGTACGCGGCCTACTACGCCGGCTTCCGCGGGATGAGTGTCGGCGTGGTCGACTCGCTCACCGAGCCCGGTGGCCAGCTGATGGCCCTCTACCCGGAGAAGCCGATCTACGACGTGGCCGGCTACCCGTCCGTGCTGGCGCGCGACCTGGCCAACCGGCTGGTCGAGCAGGCGTCCTCGGCCGACCCGACCTACCTGCTGGGACGCCGAGCCGAGAGCCTGGTCCGCCACGACGACGGCACCCTGGTGATCGGGCTGGACAACGCCGACGAGATCCACACCAAGGCCGTCATCGTCTCGGCCGGCATCGGCACCTTCACCCCGCGGACCCTGCCGGGTGGGGACCAGTACGAGGGCAAGGGCCTGCGCTACGTGGTGACCGACCTGTCGGTGCTGCACGACAAGGACGTCCTCATCGTCGGCGGTGGCGACAGCGCCGTCGACTGGGCGCTGGTGCTTGCGGACAAGGCGTCCTCGGTCACCCTGATCCACCGCCGCGACCAGTTCCGTGCCCACGAGGGCTCGGTGGCCCAGCTGAACGCCTCCAAGGTCCACGTGCTCACCCCGTACGTGCCGCACGAGATCCTCGGTGCCGAGGACGGTCGGGTGCGCGCGGTCGACGTGCTCAACAAGGAGACCGACGAGCACACGACCATCGAGGTGGACGAGGTGGTGGCCGCGCTCGGGTTCGTCGCCGACCTCGGCCCGCTTCAGTCCTGGGGGCTGAAGCTGGACAAGCGCCACATCGTGGTGGACAGCACGATGGCCACCAGCGTGCCCGGCGTGTTCGCGGCCGGGGACGTGGTGGAGTACCCGGGCAAGGTGCGGCTGATCTCCACCGGCTTCGGCGAGGCGGCCACTGCCGTCAACAACGCCGCCCCCGTCATCGACCCCACCGCCAGGGTCTTCCCCGGCCACTCCTCCGACCTGTCCAAGCACTGACCCACCACACCCGCCCGCGCGGCACCCCGGCCTGGCCCCAATGACCACGTCAAGCAGGCGCGTACGAGCTTGACGGGGCACGTATGCCTCGTCAAGTTCCTACGCGCCTCGTCATGGGCGTCTGGCGGCGCCATGCGTCGCCCGAACCGCCGAGTGGCCCGCGCCGGAGGTCACCCGCAGGATGGGCGCCATGCCCAACCGGCTCGCCGCGTCGACCTCGCCGTACCTGCTCCAGCACGCCGACAACCCGGTCGACTGGCATGAGTGGGGGGACGAGGCGTTCGCCGAGTCCGTCAGCCGCGACGTCCCCGTGCTGCTCAGCGTCGGGTACGCGGCCTGCCACTGGTGCCACGTCATGGCCCACGAGTCGTTCGAGGACGAGGCCACTGCGGCGCTGATGAACGAGCGCTTCGTCAACGTCAAGGTCGACCGCGAGGAGCGGCCCGACGTGGACGCGGCGTACCTGGAGGCGGTGCAGGCGCTCACCGGCCACGGGGGCTGGCCGATGACGGCCTTCCTCACCCCGCAGGGCCGGGTGTTCTACGCCGGGACGTACTTCCCCAGCCGTCCCAGCCACCAGATGCCGTCGTTCCCCCAGGTGCTGGCCGCCGTCTCGGAGGCGTGGACGACGCGGCGGGACGAGGTCGAGATGGCCGCAGCCCGCATCGTGGGGCAGCTTGCGGCGCGCTCGGTCGCGGACGGCTCCGGCCCGCCGTCCGCCGCCGACCTCGACACCGCCGTCGACGCCATCGCCGCGGAGTACGACCATGCGCACCACGGCTTCGGCTCCGCGCCAAAGTTCCCGCCGTCGATGGCGCTGGAGTGGCTGCTGCGCCACCACGCCCGCACCGGACGCGCGGACGCCCTGTCCATGGTGAGCGCGACCTTGCAGCGCATGGCCCGCAGCGGCATGTACGACCAGCTCGCTGGGGGCTTCGCCCGCTACAGCGTGGACCGGGCGTGGGTGGTGCCCCACTTCGAGAAGATGCTCTACGACAACGCGCTGCTGCTGCGGGCCTACCTGCACTGGTGGCAGGTCACGTCCGACCCGCTGGCCGAGCGCGTCGTTCGGGAGACCGTCGCCTTTCTGCTCGACGACATGCGCACGAGCGAGGGTGGCTTCGCCTCGTCGCTGGACGCCGACGCGGCGGGTCAGGAGGGCCTGACCTACGTCTGGACGCCCGCGCAGCTCGAGCAGGCGCTCGGCGAGCAGGACGGACGCTGGGCAGCCGCCCTGCTCGCGGTGACCCAGTACGGCACCTTCGAGCAGGGCGCCTCGACCCTGCAGCTGCCGGCCGACCCGGACGATCCGGCCCGCTGGGCTCGGGTGCGCGCGCAGCTCAGGCACGCCCGCGAGCAGCGCCCGCAGCCGGCCCGCGACGACAAGGTGGTGGCCGCCTGGAACGGCTGGACGGTCACCGCACTGGCCGAGGCAGGCACCGCGCTTGGCGAGCCGTCGTGGGTGGACGCCGCGCGGCACTGCGCCACCCTGGTGCTCTCGGTGCACCGCGCCGCCGACGGACGGCTGCGGCGGGTGTCCCGCGACGGTCGGGCCGGGGCGCCCGACGGGGTCCTCGAGGACTACGCCGCGATGGCCGAGGGCTGCCTCGCGCTGCTGTCGGCGACCGGCGACCCCGACTGGCTCGAGACCGCCGCGGAGCTGCTGGATCACGTGCTCACTCGCTTCGTCGACGATCACGGCCAGTTCTTCGACACCGCCGCGGACGCCACCGACGCCCGGCTGGGCCGACGCCCGCAGGACCCGACGGACAACGCGACACCGTCCGGGCGGTCAGCCGCGGCCGGCGCGCTGCTGGGCTACGCGGCGTTCACCGGCTCGTCCCGGCATCGGGAGGCCGCCGAGACGGCTCTGGGCACCGCTGCGGCGCTCGCCGGCCGCGCGCCGCGGTTCGTGTCCTGGGCGCTCGCAGCGGCCGAGTCCCGGCTCTCCGGGCCGGTGGAAGTCGCGGTGGTGGGTGACCTCGACGACCCGGCCACCCAGGCTCTGCACCGGACGGCCGTGCTCGCCGCGCCCCCTGGCAGCGCCATCGTCGCGGCGCGTCCGGCCGGAACGACGACACGCATCCCGCTGCTGGAGAGCCGCGGCCTCGTCGATGGCGCTCCCGCGGCCTACGTGTGCCGAGGGTTCGTGTGCCGGCGCCCGGTCACCGACCCGGCCGACCTGCGCGAGGAGCTCAGGACTCCAGCGCCGCGCTGACCACGGCCTGCGCCTCCTGCTGGATCATCGCCAGGTGCTCCGGACCGCGGAAGGACTCCGCATACACCTTGTACACGTCCTCGGTGCCGGAGGGCCGGGCCGCGAACCAGCCGGTGTCGGTGGCGACCTTGAGCCCACCGATGCGTGCCCCGTTGGCGGGCGCGGTCGTGAGCACCGCGGTGATCGGGTCGCCGGCCAGCTCGGTCGCGCTCACCTGCTCCGGGGACAGCGCGCCCAGACGCGCCTTCTGCTCCCGGGTGGCCGGCGCGTCGATGCGGGCGTAGGCGGGTGCGCCGTGCCGGTCGGTCAGCTCGGCGTAGTGCTCGCTCGGCGAGCGTCCGGTGGTGGCGACGATCTCCGCCCCGAGCAGGCACAGCAGGATCCCGTCCTTGTCGGTGGTCCACACCGTGCCGTCGCGACGCAGGAACGACGCCCCGGCGCTCTCCTCGCCCCCGAAGGCGATGGACCCGTCCAGCAGCCCGGGGACGAACCACTTGAACCCCACCGGCACCTCGTCCAGCCGCCGCCCCAGTTCCGCGGCCACCCGGTCGATCATCGAGGACGAGACGAGGGTCTTGCCGATGCCCGCCGTCGCCGGCCAGTCGGGCCGGTGCTGGTAGAGGTAGGCGATCGCCACGGACAGGAAGTGGTTGGGGTTCATCAGCCCGGCGTCCGGGGTGACGATGCCGTGCCGGTCGGCGTCGGCGTCGTTGCCGGTGGCCAGCTGGTAGCCCGACCCGCCCGACCCGGTTGGCCCACCCGACGCGCTGACCCGCTCGATCAGCGAGGCCATCGCGTGCCGGGACGAGCAGTCCATGCGGATCTTGCCGTCCCAGTCCAGCGTCATGAACCGGAAGGTCCCGTCGACCAGTGGGTTGACCACGTCCAGCGCCAAGCCATGGCGATCGGCGATCGCGGCCCAGTAGTCCACGCTCGCTCCACCCATCGGGTCGGCGGCGATTCGAACCCCGGCCGAGCGGATCGCGTCGATGTCGACGACCGACGGCAGGTCGTCGACGTAGCGGCCGAGGTAGTCGTAGACGCCCGTGGTGTCGGATGCCCGGGCCCGCACGACGGCGATCCGCCGCACCCCGTCCAGCCCGCAGGCCAGCAGCGCGTTCGCCCGGTCCTGCACCCACCCGGTGATGTCGGTGTCGGCCGGACCGCCGTTGGGCGGGTTGTACTTGAAGCCCCCGTCGGCAGGCGGGTTGTGCGACGGTGTCACGACGATGCCGTCGGCCAGCCCGGGCCCGCTGGTGCGACCGCCGTTGTGGACGAGGATGGCGTGCGAGAGCGCCGGCGTCGGGGTGTAGCGGTCGGCAGCATCGATGAGCACCGAGACACCGTTGGCGGCCAGCACCTCCAGCGCGGTGGTCTGGGCGGGGTCGGACAGCGCATGGGTGTCCCGGCCGAGGAACAGCGGACCTTCGATGCCGTGCTGGGTGCGATACTCGCAGATGGCCTGCGTGGTGGCGGCGATGTGGTCGTCGTTGAACGAGCCGCGCAGGGACGAGCCGCGATGCCCGGACGTGCCGAAGGCCACCTGCTGGTCCGGGTCGTCCGGGTCAGGGTGCTCGGTGTAGTAGGCGGTGACGAGGCGGGCGAGGTCCACCAGGTCACCGGGGGCCGCCGGGGTGCCGGCTCGCGGGTCGATGGTCATGGGGCCACCGTAGGGTGATCGGGGAGGGAAGGGGGCCAGAGTGCCAGACCCAGGCGACCGTTCTCCGCAGGACAGCCGGCCCGGCCCGCTGCCCGGGCACGTCCGCCAGCACGTCGGTGACCTCAGTGGGACGGTGGTCGTCGGCGTCGACGGGTCCGAGTGCGGACGGCACGCCCTGCGCTTCGCCGCCGCGGAGGCGCGGATGCGCCGATGCCCACTGGTCACGCTGAGGGGGTGGTCCCTGCCGACCGCCCCCCGGCCGCACGATGTGCCCGAGGGCATCGTGCCGCCGATGACCGCGTTCGAGTCCGCCGTGGCCGACGAGGTGCGCGCCGAGGTGGTCGAGGAGGTCGGGGAGTCCCCGGGGATCGAGGTGGTGATCCTCCCCGTGCACGCCTCCGCTGGCCAGGCACTGGTCGAGGCCAGCCGGACAGCGACTCTCGTCGTCGTCGGCCACCGCGGGCACGGCGGGGTGGCCGGGCTGCTGCTGGGCTCGGTGAGCGACCATCTGGTCCACCACGGACAGGGGCCCGTCGCCGTCGTACGATGATTTCGCCTGCGACGAACGCTAGTGATGTTGTGCAGTAATCATGTAATCATCGGATCATGACCGACGATGACGCAACCCGGATCCGTGGCTGGCTCAGCGGCCGACTCCCCTCCGACTGGTTCGTCGAACCCGTCGAGGTCACGGTGGACAGGGATGAGGTGCTCGTCTGCGGGCGCATCCGTGAGCCGGAGGTCGCCGCAGACTCTGGCGACGCCGAACGCAGCGCAGCCCGCCAGGGCCGCATCCGGCAGTTCCGCGAGGACACCAGGGCCCGCCGCATCGAGATCGCCCGGGAGCTCGAGCACCGCACCGGACGACGCGTGTCGTGGGGAGCGCGGTGCGGCGAGGACACCGAGCTGTTCACCACCGCCTCCGTCCCGGTGATGACCCGGCTGCGCCAGCCCGAGCGGCGCGTGCTCGACACGCTGGTCGAGGCGGGGGTGGCTCGCTCGCGGTCGGATGCGCTGGCATGGTGCGTGCGGCTGGTCGGGCAGAACAGCCAGGAGTGGCTCGGCGAGCTGCGTGAGGCTCTCAAGCGGGTCGAGGACATCCGTCGGGCGGGCCCGTCCGGGTCCGCTGGGCCCGGCAGCGCCGACGCCTGATCATCGGCCCGGCCGGAGCAGAGCCAGCGACTCAGCCGCGGGCGACGATGACCGCGATGCCGACGTAGAACGACAGCCACGCCCCGAGCGTGAGGGCGTGGAACACCTCGTGGTAGCCGAACCACCGCGGGCTCGGGTCGGGCTTCTTGGTGGCGTAGACCAGCGCTCCGATGGTGTAGAGCAGGCCACCCAGCAGCATGAGGATCAGGATCGCCACCCCTCCGGCGCGCACCAGGTCACCGATGAAGAACAGCGCGGTCCAGCCCAGCACGAGGTAGGCCACCACGTAGGTCCAGCGCGCAGCGCTCAACCAGACCAGCCGGAACGCGACACCGGCGACCGCGCCCGACCAGACCAGCACCAGCAGCAGGCGGGCGCGGTCGGGCGGTAGCAGCATCACCGCGTACGGCGTGTACGTCCCGGCGATGATCAGGAAGATGTTCGCATGGTCCAGTCGGCGCAGGAACGCCTCCATCGACGGCTTCCAGGACCCTCGGTGGTACAGGGCGCTCACCGAGAACAGCAGCAGACTGGTCGCGGTGTAGACGGCCACGGCAGCCCGGGTACTGGTGTCCTCCGCGACGACCAGCAGGACCAGACACCCGATCGCGACGACCGGGACGGCCCCGAGGTGCAGCCATCCCCTCAGTCGGGGCTTGACCGCCGGGGGAAGCCGGTCGAGGGCGTCCTGCACTCTGGTCTCGACCCGGTCGGCCAGGGCGTCGTAGGCGGCCTCGGCGCGCTCGCGGGTGCTGCCCTCGGGACGCGGGTCAGCCTGCATCGCATCGTTCCCTGATCACCGTGGTACCTCCGCGGACGGCGCCTCGGCCTACCAACCTACGACGCCGTAACCTACCCGACGCTGGTGGTTCGCGCGGACGGGAGGGTCAAGCCGGGTAGCCTCCATCCGTGACGTTGGCGGACCTCGTGTACGGGGTCTACGAGCGGAGGCTGGCCGCGTCCCTCGACCCGGCCCGGATGCCGCGGCACGTCGGGGTCATCCTCGACGGCAACCGTCGCTGGGCCCGCAGCGCCGGGCAGGAGACCCAGGCCGGGCACCAGCGCGGCGCCGACAAGATCATGGAGTTCCTGGGTTGGTGCGAGGACGCCGGCGTCGAGGTCGTCACGCTCTGGATGCTGTCCACCGACAACCTCAGCCGTCCCTCCGACGAGCTGGCGTCTCTGGTGTCGATCATCGAGGGGACCGTCGCCAGACTCGCCGGGGCCGGCCGTTGGCGGCTGCACCCGGTGGGCTCGCCTGACGTGCTGCCGGACTCGACGCAGCGGGTGCTCAAGGACGCCGCGGATGGCACCGAGGACGTCGCCGGGATGCTGGTCAACGTGGCGGTCGGGTACGGCGGCCGTCAGGAGATCGCCGACGCGGTCCGCTCGCTGCTGCAGCAGCACGAAGCGGCGGGCACCAGCATCGGCGAGCTGGCTGAGGTGCTCGACGTCGACCACATCGCCGAGCACCTCTACACCCGCGGGCAGCCCGACCCGGACCTGGTCATCCGCACCTCGGGGGAGCAGCGGCTGTCCGGGTTCCTCATGTGGCAGAGCGCTCACAGCGAGTTCTACTTCTGTGAGGCGCTGTGGCCGGACTTCCGACGCGTCGACTTCCTGCGGGCGCTGCGCTCCTACGCTCAGCGTGAGCGGAGGTTCGGAAGCTGAGCAGACCGACCACCAGACCCGACCGCGAGAAGCCGACTCGTGGAGGACCGAGGCGAGAGGAGTCGTCCATGCCGCAACGGCGGACGTATGTGATCGACACCAGCGTGCTGCTGGCGGATCCGTATGCCCTGCTTCGGTTCGACGAGCACGAGGTGGTGCTGCCGGTGGTGGTGATCAGCGAGCTGGAGGCCAAGCGCCACCACCCCGAGCTGGGCTACTTCGCGCGCAGCGCGCTGCGCATCCTGGACGAGATGAGGGTGGAGCACGGTCGGCTGGACGCCCCGCTGCCGGTCGGGCACCTGGGCGGCACCCTGCGGGTCGAGCTCAACCACACCGACGCGGACGTGCTCCCGCCGGGCTTCCGGCTCGGCGACAACGACACCCGCATCCTCTCGGTGGCGCGCAACCTGCAGGCCGACGGCCGTCAGGTGACGCTGGTGTCGAAGGACCTGCCGATGCGGGTGAAGGCGTCCTCGGTCGGGCTGCACGCCGAGGAGTACCGCGCCGAGGCAGTCGTGGAGTCCGGCTGGACCGGGATGGCCGAGGTCGAGGTGCCGGCCACGATGCTCGACGCGCTCTTCGACGAGGGAGTGGCCGACCTCGACGAGGCTCGCGAGCTTCCCTGCCACACCGGCCTGGTGCTGGTCAGTGAGCGGGGCAGCGGCCTGGGCCGGGTCACGCCGGACAAGCGGGTGCGGCTGGTGCGTGGGGACCGGGAGGTCTTCGGGCTGCGCGGACGCTCCGCCGAGCAACGGGTGGCCCTGGACCTGCTTCAGGACCAGGAGATCGGCATCGTCAGCCTCGGCGGTCGGGCTGGCACAGGCAAGTCGGCGCTGGCCCTGTGCGCCGGGCTGGAGAGCGTGCTGGAGCGACGGATCCACACCAAGGTCATCGTGTTCCGTCCCATCTATGCCGTCGGTGGGCAGGAGCTGGGCTACCTGCCCGGCAGCGAGGCCGAGAAGATGAACCCGTGGGCGCAGGCCGTCCACGACACGCTCACCTCGGTCACCACCCAGGACGTGGTCGACGAGGTGACCGCCCGCGGGCTGCTCGAGGTGCTGCCCCTGACCCACATCCGCGGACGCTCGCTGCACGACGCGTTCGTGATCGTGGACGAGGCGCAGTCGCTGGAGCGCAACGTGCTGCTCACCGTCCTGTCACGGATGGGCACCAACGCGCGGGTGGTGCTCACCCACGACGTCGCGCAGCGCGACAACCTGCGGGTCGGCCGGTATGACGGCGTGGTGGCGGTCGTGGAGAAGCTCAAGGGCCACCCGCTGTTCGCGCACGTGACGCTGACTCGCTCGGAGCGCTCCCCGATCGCAGCGCTGGTGACCGAGGTGCTCGAGGAGCTGCCGCGGTAGGTCAGCGACGGGGCTCGCTGGGGCGGGTCATCGCCAGCACGTCCAGCGCCTGGTCGAGCTGATCGGCGCTCAGCGCACCGCGCTCGACCCAGCCCTCCTGCAGCACCACCTCGCGGATGCTGCGCTGCTCGGCCAGCGCCCGTTTGGCCACCGCAGCCGCGGCCTCGTAGCCGAGGAAGCGGTTGAGCGGGGTGACGATGGCCGGCGAGCCCTCGGCCAGCGCCCGTGCGTGCTCGACGTTCGCGGTGATGCCGTCGACGCAGCGGTGCGCCAGCAGGTCTGCCGAGCGTCCGAGCAGCCGGGCCGACTCCAGCAGGGCCTGACCCATCACCGGCATCGCCACGTTCAGCTCGAACGCCCCGGAGGCGCCCGCCCAGGCGATCGTCGCGTCGTTGCCGACCACCCGGGCACAGACCATGAGGACGGCCTCGCACATCACCGGGTTGACCTTGCCGGGCATGATGGACGAGCCGGGCTGCAGGTCCGGAAGGGCGATCTCGCCGAGCCCGGCCCGCGGGCCCGACCCCATCAGGCGCAGGTCGTTGCAGATCTTGGTCAGCGCGACCGCTGCTGCGCGCAACGCGCCGCTGGCCTCCACCAGCCCGTCACGCGCCGCATGGGCCTCGAAGTGGTTCGGGGCCTCGCGTACCGCGAGTCCCGTCTGCGCGGCGAGCCGCTCGATCACCCGTGGAGCGAAGTCCGGGTGTGCGTTGAGCCCGGTCCCGACGGCGGTGCCGCCCAGCGGGACCTCCAGCAGGCGGGGCAGGGCGTCCTCCACCCGCGCGATGGCCTTGTCGACCTGGGCGGCGTACCCGCCGAACCGCTGCCCGAGGGTGACCGGGGTGGCGTCCATGAGATGGGTACGTCCGGCGGTGACCACGTCGGCCAGCTCCTCGGCCTTCCCCGCCAGCGCGTCGCGCAGCCGGGACAGCCCGGGGGTGGTCTGGCCGGTCAGGGCCCCGGCGGCCGCCAGGTGCAGCGCGGTCGGGAACGTGTCGTTGCTCGACTGAGCCGCGTTGACGTGGTCATTGGGGTGTACCGGGCGGCCCAGCCGTCGCTGCGCCAACGTCGCGACGACCTCGTTGACGTTCATGTTCGTGCTGGTGCCCGATCCGGTCTGGTAGACGTCGACCGGGAACGCCGCCTCGTGCCGCCCGGCAGCCACCTCCTGCGCCGCGTCGGCGATCGCCTGGGCGAGGTCGGTGTCGATCACCCCCAGCTCGGCGTTGACCAGCGCGGCAGCCGCCTTGACCCGGGCCAGCGCCTGGATGACCTCCGGGGCGACCGTCTGCCCGGAGATCGGGAAGTTCGCCACCGCCCGCTGGGTCTGCGCTCGCCACAGCGCATCGGCTGGGACGGCGACCTCACCCATGGTGTCGCGCTCGATCCGGACGTCGGGGCTGTCGGTCATGACCGGCATCTTCGTCCGGCCCGGCCTAGGTTGTGGGCATGTCGGCGCGACCCGGAGGCTGGATCGACCGGGGGACGTGGCTCGTGCTCGCCCAGGCGGTCTGCCTGGTGGCCGTCTGGTTCTGGCCTGCACCACCGCTGTGGTCGGTGCCCACGCTCGTGTTGGCGCTGTGCCGGATGCTCATCGTGCTCGCCCTGCTCATCGGCGTGCTCGGGGCGGTCGCCCTCGGTCGCGACCTGCGGGTGCACCCCCGGCCGGCCTCCCGGGCCGAGCTGCGCACCGACGGTGTCTACCGGTTCGTCCGGCACCCGATCTATGCCGCCGTGCTGATCGGGTCCACCGCAGAGGCGGTGATGGCCGCCCGTCCTGAGCCCCTTGTCGGTCTGCTCGGGCTGTCGATCGTGCTGCACGTCAAGGCCGGGTACGAGGAGGGGCTGCTGCGCGCGACGTTCGGCGAGGCCTACGACCTCTACGCGTCCCGGGTCCCCAGGCTCCTCCCGCGGCCTTTCGGTGGTCGCTGATCACGGCCGTTGCCCTCGCGCCGCGTGAGCGACGGCGAGACGATCCCGCGCGCCGTGCCCCCTGCCCGCGCCAGGCGCGTCGGTGTCACACCGGCGGGCGACGTCCGATGCTCAGGACCGGCTGGCTGGTCTCGGCGAAGAAGTCGTTGCCCTTGTCGTCGACGACGATGAACGCGGGGAAGTCCTCCACCTCGATCGTCCAGACTGCCTCCATGCCCAGCTCGGGGTACTCCAGCACCTCGACCTTGCGGATGCAGTCCTGGGCCAGCCGCGCCGCCGGGCCGCCAATCGAGCCGAGGTAGAAGCCGCCGTACTTCTGGCAGGCGTCGGTCACCCGCTGTGACCGGTTGCCCTTGGCCAGCATCACCAACGATCCGCCGGCGGCCTGGAACTGCTCGACGTAGGAGTCCATCCGACCCGCGGTGGTCGGGCCGAACGACCCGGACGGGTAGCCCTGCGGTGTCTTGGCCGGGCCGGCGTAGTACACGGGATGGTCGCGCAGGTAGGCCGGCATGGGCTCACCGGCGTCGAGGCGCTCGGCGATCTTGGCATGCGCGATGTCGCGAGCGACGACCAGCGGGCCGGACAGCGACAGGCGGGTCTTGACCGGGTAGCGGGACAGCTCCGCGCGGATCTCCTGCATGGGCCGGCTCAGGTCGATGCGCACCACCTCGCCCTCGTCGAGGTGCTCCTCGGTGACGTCGGGGGTGAACCGTGCCGGGTCGGTCTCCAGGCGCTCGAGGTAGACCCCCTGCGCGGTCACCTTCGCCAGCGCCTGCCGGTCGGCCGAGCACGACACGGCGATCGCCACCGGGCACGACGCTCCATGGCGGGGCAGGCGGACCACCCGCACGTCGTGGCAGAAGTACTTGCCCCCGAACTGCGCGCCGATGCCGAACTCTCGGGTGAGGTCGAGCACCTGCAGCTCGAGGTCGAGGTCGCGGAAGCCGTGGGCGTCCATCGACCCGGACGTCGGCAGCGCGTCCAGGTACTTGGCCGAGGCGAGCTTGGCCGTCTTGAGCGCGTACTCCGCGCTCGTGCCTCCGATGACGATGGCGAGGTGGTACGGGGGGCAGGCGGCGGTCCCCAGCGAGCGGAGCTTCTCGTCCAGGAAGCGCATCATCGCGTCCGGGTTCAGCACGGCCTTGGTCTCCTGGTAGAGGAAGGACTTGTTGGCCGACCCGCCGCCCTTGGCCATGAACAGCAGCTTGTAGGCCGCCGGGTCCCCACCGGGGTCCTCGGCGTAGATCTCGACCTGGGCCGGGAGGTTCGTGCCGGTGTTGCGCTCCTCCCACATCGTCAGTGGCGCCAGCTGGGAGTAGCGCAGGTTGAGCCGGGTGTAGGCGTCGAAGACGCCCCGGCTGATGTGCTCGGCGTCGCGTCCATCGGTCAGCACGTGCCGTCCGCGCTTGCCGGTCACGATCGCGGTGCCGGTGTCCTGGCACATCGGCAGCACCCCGCCCGCGGCGATGTTGGCGTTGCGAAGCAGGTCGAGTGCGACGAACCGGTCGTTCGCGGAGGCCTCCGGGTCGTCGACGATGCGCCGCAGCTGCGCCAGATGCGCCGGGCGGAGGTAGTGCGCGATGTCGTGCATCGCCTCTTCGGTGAGCAGGCGCAGTACCTCCGGCTCGACCTCGAGGAACTCCCGGCCGGCGCCCCGGGTGACCCGAACCCCCTCGCTGGTGACCAGCCGGTACTGCGTGTCGTCCGGGCCGAGGGGGAGCAGGTCGCTGTAGCGGAACTCGGGCACGGCCCGAGCCTACGACGGGCCCCATCTGCCCCGGCCGCCCGTGCTCGCCGCACCCGTCGTGCGCTCCTGGTGCGATCCTGCGGGCGCTCCTGGTGCAGGATCGTCCGAAGGATCGTGGGTCATGACCCTCCGGTCGTCGGACGATGCGGCTGCCCGCGCCGCTGCCCGCGCCGCGCACCCGGGCTCCAGCCGGCTCGCCGCAACGCTGCCCCCGTCTGGTCCATCGTCCGGTCGGGGTCGATGCGGATGGCAAGCAGCGGGAAGCGCAGCACCCGACGCCCGTCGATGACGACCTCGTTCTGCCGCCAGGTGTCGTCCAGCCAGGTACCGACCTGGAGGTGATGGGCCCCGTCGATCTCGGCCGCCACGCCCCACTCCTCCCACTCGACGTCGAGGTAGCAGCGGCCCCGTGACGTGGTCACCACCGACTGTCGCGACGGCTGCGGCAGGCCCCGACGGCGACACAGCGCCGCGAAGTCGAGCTCGCCAAGCGCCTGCGCCCCGTCCACCACGTCAGCCGCGACAGACCTCAGCAGCCGGAGGCGCCGGTGGCGCGAGACCCGCGCCAGCCGCTCGGCCACGGCGGTGGCTGTGACGAGCCGCTGCTGGACCGGGGCCACCAGGTACAGGCAGGCCTGCCGGTCGGTTCGAGCCCACAGCGCGGCCTGCACCGTGGCGGCAGCCGGACGCGCCCGGGGTAGGCCGGCGCGCAGCACGTCGTCCGAGCGCAGCAGGCGTGTCTCATGAACCCGGACGCCAGCCGGCCGGGCCGGGCGGCTCGACTTCGGCACGGCGACGTGGATGACGTCGTCCGTGACCCCGCTGAGCCCTGCGGCCTGCAGCGCCGTCAAGCCGGCGACGACTGCCTGTGGTCCGACCTCGAACACTGCTGCCCACCACCGCGCCCGGTCGGGCAGCGGTCCGCGGTGAGTGATCACCACGTCTCGAGCCACCTGCATCCATCGCCCGGCGTCGACCTGCGCGTCGACCTGCCAGCGTGTCCAGCCAAGCGCGTAGAGCTGCTGCCGGTGAAGAACCCCGGACTGCTGACGGCTGAGCTCGCGGACCTGGTGGCCACGGCGTGTCGACATGGTGACGGCGCGACCCACCCCACGATGGTGAGCGATCCGCCGCGGGGGTGGTGGGGCTCGTCCACATGCCGCCCTGCTCGCCGTTATCGTCCGAAGGATTGTGGGGCATGACCCTCCGACCGTCGGACGATGCGCGCCACCTGCGCGGCGTCGCTGGCGGGTCAGCCGATGAGGCGCAGGCGCATCGTGCGGACGGCGAGCCAGCCCATCAGGGCCGCGAAGAACGCCAGCACCGCCGCGTGGACGAGGTCGACCGGAGAGAGCGTCACGAACACCGCGTCCCTGACCAGCTCGACGCAGTGGTAGAGCGGGTTGAGGTAGGCCAGGCGCTGGGCCCACTCCGGTGCGTTCTCGAGCGGGAAGAACGTGCCCGACACCAAGAACAGCGGTGTCACCACGGCTGAGGTGATGTAGTTGAACGAATCGATGCTCGGCACGCTGGCGCTGGCGAGGATGCCGAACAGGGCGAACCCCAGCCCGGTGAGGAAGGCGATCGCCGGCACCAGCAGCATCCCCCAGGACGGCGGCAGGCCGAAGACCATGGCGGCCAGCAGCGGCGCGCATCCGTAGACGGCGGCTTTGGTGGAGATCCACAGGGCCTCGCCGATCACGATCTCGTGCACGTCGATCGGCGCTGCCAGCAGTGCGTCGTACACCTTCTGGAAGGTCCGGCGGATGAAGGTGGTGTACATGCCGGCGAAGACGGAGGTGAACAGCACCGCACTGGCGACAATCCCCGTACCCAGGAACTGGATGTACGGGACGTCTCCGATGGCTGCCACGAGCGAGCCGAAGCCGAGCCCGAACGCGAGCAGGTACACCAGCGGCTCGACCAGCGCCGCGAACGACGTCGAGCGCCAGTACCGGCTGAACAGCGTCACCTCCCGCGTCCAGATGGCAGCGATGGCGGAGGGCTCGAGCCAGCGCACTGGCGTCGCGGTCGGGCGTGCCACCGTCACGCTCACTCCACGTTCTCCCCGGTGAGCAGGACGAACACGTCCTCCAGCGTCGTCTCGCGCTCGTGGCCGGGCTCGCCGAGGTCCGCCTGCAGGGACGGCGGGGCATCCTCGGCCCGCAGCACCGACACCGACGGGCCGGTGCTCCGGGTCGGCACCCCGGCTCGCTGGGCGGCCCGCGCGACCTCCCGCAGCCGCTGCTCGGACCCGTAGTACTCCCAGGCCCGCTCTCCGACGTGGGTGCGCATGAGGCTCCTCGGTGGGCCCTGCCCGACCAGGCGGCCGTGCGACATCATCGCCACGTCGTCGGCGAGCCGCTGGGCCTCCTCGATGTAGTGGGTGCTCATCAGCACGGTCACGCCACGCGTCCGCAGCTCGTCGACGAGGACCCACAGCTCGGCGCGCACCTGCGGGTCCAACCCGACCGTCGGCTCGTCGAGCAGCACGAGCGCGGGGGAGTGGACGAGCCCCCGCGCGATGAGCAGCCGCCGCTTCATGCCGCCGGAGAGCGTCTCTGCCCTGGCGTGCTGCCGACTCAGCAGCCCGACGACACCGAGGGCCCGGTCGACAGCCGCGGCGCGCTGCTCTGCCGGGATGCGGTACAGGGTGGCGAACACCTCGAGGTTCTGCCGGGCCGTCAGCTCACCGTCCAGGTTGTCCTGCTGGGGGACCACGCCCATCTGGGCGCGGGCCTGCTTGGACTCCTCAGGCACCCGCAGACCCAGCACGGTGATCCGTCCCGAGTCCGGGAGCACCTGACCGGTGATCATGCGCATCGTCGTCGACTTGCCGGCCCCGTTCGGCCCGAGCAGTCCCAGACAGGTGCCGGCCGGGACGGTGAGGGTCAGACCGTCCACCGCCGTCACGTCACCGAAGCGCTTGACGACACCGTCCAGGGTCAACGCGCTCACGCGGGAACTGTACGGAGCAGGCAGGGTGGGTACCGTTCACCCAGTGAGCGACCTGGAACCGCGCGACGCGGGCGGCCCGCCGGCCGACCCGCGAGACCTGCGCTGCTCCGACAGCGACAGGGAACAGGTCGCAGAGATCATCAGGCAGGGCGCCGCCGACGGCCGGCTCACGCTGGACGAGCTGGACGAGCGCCTGGACCGGGTGTACTCGGCCCGCACCTACCGAGAGCTCGAGCCGGTGGTGCGCGACCTGCCCGGCGTGCTTCCCCCCGGCGTCCCGCGGCAGGCGAACCCGATCCCGACACCCGGGACGGATGTGGTCCCGGCCGACGGCTCACGGGTGGTCGGGCTGCCGGTCGCTGGCACGTCGAACACCCAGAACGCAGTCGCCATCTTCAGCGAGGCCAAGCGCACCGGCGTCTGGCTGGTCCCGGCCGACTTCGCCTCCGTCGCGGTGTTCGGCAGTGTCGAGCTCGACCTTCGCGACGCCCAGCTGGCGGCGCCGAACGTGCAGATCCAGGCCAACGCCGTCTTCGGCGGCGTGGTCGTCATCGCGCCGGACGACGTCACGGTCAGCGCGCTCGGCACCCCGGTGTTCGGCGAGTACTCCGGTCCGCACGAGGAGCCCGTGGCAGGCAAGCCCCACATCGCCGTCACCGGCCTGGCCCTGTTCGGCAGCGTGGAGGTCAAGCGCAAGACGCGCAAGCGGCGTCGCAGCTAGGGCCGGCTGCCCAGTGCTGTGGCCAGCTCGGCGGCAGTCGGGGGTTCGCAGCCTGCTCGAGAGCAGGTGATCCCGGACGCGGTTGCGGCAGTGCTCAACGCTTGTCGGACCTCGTCGTCGTCGAGGCCGAGCAGACCCGGACCCGGGTCTTCCTCGGGCAGCATCCCGAGCAGCGCCAGCAGCAGCCCCGCAGTGAAGGTGTCCCCGGCCCCGATGGTGTCCACGACGTCCACCCGTGCGCTGGGCACCTGAACCGGCGACCGGCCCGGTCGCAGGGCCGCGGCTCCCGCCGAACCGGCGGTGACCACGACGAGGGACGGGCCGGCCGACAGCCAGCGGGTGGCGGCGTCGAGCGGGTGCACGCCAGGGTGCAGGGTGGCCAGGTCCTCATCGCTGACCTTGACCAGATGGGCCCGGGTCACCGCCTGGTCGACGAGGTCGCGGCTCTGGGGCGACATCAACGCCGGGCGCGTGTTGGGGTCGTAGGAGACCAGCACGTCCTCGGCGGCCCGAGCTCGTCCGACCATGGCCAGGATGGGCAAGGCTCCCGGCAGAGTCCAGGAGGCCACCGAGGCGGTGTGCACCGCCCTCGTGCTCGGAGCAGGGGCTCCCTCCAGCTCGGCATCGGTCCACTGCCAGTCGGCGGTCCCGCCGGTCCAGAACGCGTAGCGGGCATGCCCGGCCGCATCGGTGGTGGCCACCGCGAGCGTGGACGGCTCGCGGGCCTGGATGCTTCCGCGCAGCCCCACGCCGGCCCCGGCGAGCCGGTCCCGGGCCCGCTGGCCGAAGACGTCGGCGCCGAAGCGTCCGAGGAACTCCACGGGCATGCCCAGACGGGCGCAGGCCAAGGCCGTGTTCGCCGGGCTCCCACCGGCCACGGGACGAAGCGACCCGTCCGGCTGCTCGATGAGGTCGGCGACGAGTTCCCCGCAGACGGTGATCACACGGTCACGGTAGGGCACCTCGAGGCGCGCGGACGCGGGGCACCGGGGACGATGGGTGCATGGCCAAGCGACGGGGCACCGAGACGATCGGGGACATGGTGCGCTCGATGGCGGTCGTCCTGGTCGCCGTCGCGTTCGTCGCCGGCTTCGTGGGACTGATCCGCCCGAACAGCCCGACCATCCGCGACGTGGACTACGCCGAGCCTCTGGAGCGTGCCCGCGAGGTGGCCCCCTTCGCCGTGCTGGCGCCCTCGTCCCTGCCGGACGGGTGGACCGTGACCCGGGTCGCCTACGAGCCCGGGGTCTCCGACGCCGAGGCGTCCTGGCGGATGAGCCTCGTCACCGCGGACGGTGCCTACATCGGCCTCGTGCAGTTCGTCGGCGACGCGGACGCCATCGTCGACCGCGAGCTGCCGGGGGCGGAGCCCGACGGGACGTCCATTGCCCGGGGCGAGCGGTGGACGCGGCTGGTCGAGACCGATGAGCGCGACCCGGACCGGGCCCTGCTCCTCGAGCGGCCGGACTCGGTGGTGCTGCTCGTGGGTTCTGGCGACTACCCCGAGCTGGAGGAGTTCGCGTCGTCGCTGCGCTGAGCGGCCTCGAGTCGTTCCTGCGCTGCGTCCAGCAGTGCCCTGCACCGGTCGGCGAGTCCCTCGCCGCGCTCCCACAGCGACAACGACTGCTCCAGCGTGAGCCCGCCGGCCTCGAGCGCGCGGACGACTCCGGCCAGCTCCTCCCGGGCCTGCTCGTAGGTGAGGTCGTCGGGGGGCTCCTGTGCAGACATCGAGCCGATCCTAGGGTTGCCGTTCCCCATCCGTGACCACGGCACCCAGCTCGCCGTCGGCGAGCCGTACGCGCAACGTGTCGCCGACCGCGACCTCAGTCGCCGACCGCACGACGGCGCCGTCGCGGCGCTGGACGATGGCGTAGCCGCGGGCGAGAGTTCCTGCCGGGGACAGGGCGGTGACCTGCGATCGGGTCTGCTCGAGACGTAGCCTCTCGGTGGACAGCAGATGGCTCAGCGACCGTCGCAGGTCGCGACGCGCCTGGTCGGCGCCCTCCCGCCGCGGCGAGACGAGGGCCTGAACAGGGCGGCTCAGCAGCGGATGCGCGGTCATGCCCTGCACGCGGGTGAGCTCGTGAGCGATGAGGGCTGTGGCCCGGTCCCGGAGGCGACGTCGGGCCTCGCTCACCCGGCGGAGTTCGTCGGCCACATCGGGCACCACTCGTTTCGCCGCGTCGGTGGGTGTGCTGGCCCGGACGTCGGCGACGAGGTCGACCAGCGGCGTGTCGGTCTCGTGTCCGATCGCGGTGACCACCGGGGTGCGGCAGCCGGCCACGGTGCGCACGACGGCCTCGTCGGAGAACGGGAGCAGGTCCTCCACCGACCCGCCCCCACGGGCCAGGATGATCACGTCGACGCTGGGGTCGCTGTCCAGCCGCTGCAACGCCGCAACGATCTCGGTGACCGCCGCGATGCCCTGGACGGGGACGTTCTCGATCCGGAACGGGATGCCCGGGGCGCGCAGCCGCGCATTGGTGAGCACATCGTGCTCGGCGGCCGAGGAGCGTCCGCAGACCAAGCCGATCCGAGTCGGGACGAACGGGAGCCGTGCCTTGCGCTCGACGTCGAACAGGCCCTCGGCGGCCAGGACCCGACGCAGATGATCGATGCGAGCCAGCAGCACCCCGATCCCGACGGGCCTGATGTCGTCGGCGGCCATGCTCAGCGTGCCGCGTTCGAAGTACCACGAGGGCTTCGCGTGGACCACGACGCGCGCACCCTCGGCCAACGGGGCGTCGGCGGCTGCGAGCAGGTCGGCCGGGCAGGTGACCTGCAGCGAGACCTGGGCGGCCGTGTCGCGCAGCACCAGAAAGGCGGTGCGTGCCCCGGGGCGCCGGGTGAGCTGGGTGACCTGACCTTCCACCCACACCCAGCCGAGCCGGTGGATCCAGGCGCCGATGTGCTGGGAGACCACGCGCACCGGGACGGGGTTGTCCGGGGATGTCTGCAGCGCCATCGCGCGGAGCCTACGTCCCCTCCTTACGATGGAGCGATGAGTGACTCGACCAAGCGCATCCTGCTCGCCTCGCCGCGCGGCTACTGCGCAGGCGTGGACCGGGCAGTCGTCACGGTCGAGAAGGCGCTCGAGCACTTCGGTGCCCCGGTGTACATGCGTAAGCAGATCGTCCACAACAGGCATGTGGTCGAGGTGCTCGAGGAGCGCGGCGCCGTCTTCGTGGACGACCTGGACGAGGTACCCGAGGGCTCGCTGGTGGTGTTCTCCGCCCACGGGGTCTCCCCGGCGGTGCGCCAGCAGGCGGTCGACCGCAACTTGCGGACCATCGACGCGACGTGCCCGCTGGTGACCAAGGTCCACTCCGAGGCTCGACGATTCGCCGGCGACGACTTCGAGATCCTGCTCATCGGTCATGACGGGCACGAGGAGGTGGAGGGTACCTCGGGGGAGGCGCCCGACCACATCACCCTGGTCCAGACCGCTGACGAGGCGGGTCAGGTCCAGGTGAAGGACCCGTCCCGCCTGGTGTGGCTGTCGCAGACGACGTTGAGCGTCGACGAGACCATGCAGACGGTCAGCCGACTGCGCCAACGGTTCCCGGGACTGCAGGACCCCCCGAGTGACGACATCTGCTACGCCACCCAGAATCGCCAGGTTGCGGTCAAGGAGATCGCCCCGCAGGTCGACCTGCTCCTGGTGGTCGGGTCGGCGAACTCGTCCAACTCGGTGCGCCTGGTGGAGGTCGGACTGGACGCCGGAGCCGCGCGCGCCTATCGCGTGGACAACGCGGCCGAGATCGATGGGGCGTGGCTGGACGGGGTGCAGACCGTCGGGGTGACCAGCGGTGCCTCGGTGCCGGAGTCGCTGGTGCGGGGAGTGATCGACTGGCTGGCCGGGCGGGGCTTCCCGGTCCCTGAGGAGGTCCTGACCGCGAAGGAGTCCGTGGTGTTCTCGCTTCCCTCGGAGCTGCGCCGCGAGCTGAAGGCCGCCGGCAAAGCCTGAGGTCACAGCGCAGACCGGGCCGCGATGGGCCCGGCTCCTCCCGAGGCGCTACGGGGCGGCTCCTGACGCGCGCATGGGCCGGTCGCGGTCGATGGCCAGCAGCTCGTCGTTCGCCGAGGCGACAAGCTCGTCGAGGCTGACGTCCCGCGGGGCCAGGTCGATGTGCGGCCCGATCTCGATCGGCTTGTCGGCGACCTGCAGGTCGACGAAGCGTCGAGCCTGCACCATCACCCGGCTCTCCAGCGACCCGACGAGCTTGTTGTAGGCCTGCACCGCTCCGGTGAGCTCCTTGCCCATGTCGGTCACGTGGCCGCCCATCGTCGCCAACCTGGCGTACAACGTCTTGCCCAGGTCGTAGACCTGGCGTGCGTTGTCGGCCAGTGCCTCCTGCTTCCAGGTGTAGGCGACGGTGCGCAGCAGCGCCACGAAGGTGGCCGGGGTGGCGATCACCACGTTCCGCTCGAAGGCGTACTCGAGGAGGGCCGGGTCTTCGTCCAGGGCCGCGTTGAGGAACACCTCGGCCGGTACGAACATGACGACGAAGTCGGGGGTCGGCTCGAGCTGCTCCCAGTACTTCTTGCCGCCCAGCTGGTCGACGTGGGTGCGCAGGTGCCGCGCGTGCGCCTTGAGCCGGGACTCGCGGGTGGCGTCGTCGCGAGCCTCCATCGCCTCGAGGAAGCCGGAGAACGAGACCTTCGCATCGACGACCACGTGGCGCCCGCCCGCGAGGCGCACGACGAGGTCCGGGCGCGTCTGCTGCCCCTCGTCCCCGGCCAGGGTGACCTGCTCGCTGAAGTCGCAGTGCTCCACCATCCCGGCCATCTCCACGACGCGCCTGAGCTGGTGCTCCCCCCACCGGCCCCGCACCTGGGGGGCCCGCAGCGCCGTCACCAGCTGCCGGGTCTCGGTGCGCAGCTGCTCGGACGAGTCGCGCATGCTGCTGACCTGCTGGGTGAGCGCGCCGTAGGCCTCCGAGCGCGCCTTCTCCGCCTGGGTCATCTGCTGCTGAACCTGGGTCAGCGACTCCCGGAGCGGGCTGACGATCGCCTCGATGGCCTGCTGTCGGCGCCCGAGGTCGGCCCTAGCGGACTCCTGCTGGGCCGAGAACCGCTCCGCGGCCAGCCGTAGCAGCTGCTCAGAGCTCTCCGCGAGCGCCTTCTGCGAGATCGCGGCCAGCCGAGCTTCCAGCGTTGCCTGCTCGGCTCGCAGGTCGTCCAGGCGCTGATCAAAGGCCGCCCGCTCGGCGGTCAGCCTGGCCGACGCCGCCTCCCGCTCAGCCTCCAGCCGGGCCTGAGCGGCGCTGACACGTGCCGCGGCGTCACCGCGGGCCAGCGCTCGCCCGAGCAGGAAGCCGGCCAGCAGGCCGGCGGCGAGGACAACGAGCGGGAGCAGCAGGTCGGTTCCGGTCATGTTGCCCACTGTGCCCGGGGGGTCCGACACATCCCGGGAGGTGGGCGCGGCGTGGCGGGCGGCCCAGCGCCTACGCTTGCCTACCCGTGGCACTGACCATCGGGATCGTCGGGCTCCCCAACGTCGGCAAGTCGACGCTGTTCAACGCGCTGACCCGCAACCAGGTGCTGGCCGCCAACTACCCGTTTGCGACGATCGAGCCGAACCTCGGCGTCGTCGGGGTCCCCGACCCGCGCCTGCACCGGCTCGCGCAGATGTTCGGCTCGGCTCGGGAGGTACCGGCCACCGTGTCGTTCGTCGACATCGCCGGCCTGGTCAAGGGGGCCAGCGAAGGTGCCGGGCTGGGCAACCAGTTCCTCTCCCACATCCGCGAGTGCGACGCCATCTGCCAGGTGATCCGCGTGTTCGACGACCCGGACGTCGTTCACATCGACGGGCGCATCGACCCGAAGTCCGACATCGAGACGGTCAACACCGAGCTCATCCTTGCCGACCTCCAGACCATCGAACGTGCCCTGCCCCGGCTGGCGAAGGAGGCCAAGCAGGACAGGGACCGGGCCGAGGTCCTCGCAGCAGTCGAAGGGGCGCAAGGCGCCCTCGAGAGCGGCCGGACGGTGTTCGAGGCCGGGCTGGACCGCGGGCCGCTGTCCGAGCTGTTCCTGCTGACGGCCAAGCCGTTCCTGTACGTGTTCAACCTGGACGAGGCGTCCCTCGCCGACCCAGCACGCCGCGCCGACCTCTCGGCGATGGTCGCGCCGGCCGAGGCGGTTCTGCTGGACGCGCAGCTCGAGGCCGAGCTCGTGGAGCTGCCCCCGGAGGAGTCGCTGGAACTCCTCCAGTCGGTCGGTCAGGCCGAGTCCGGGCTCGACATGCTCGCGCGCGTCGGCTTCGACACCCTCGGCCTGCAGACCTTCCTGACCGCGGGCCC
>CAYHHE010000018.1:0-10773 GCA_964356295.1 uncultured Actinomycetes bacterium
ATCCCGCTGCAGGCCTACTTCCGGATCAACACCGAGAACATGGGCCAGTTCGAGCGAACCTTGATCATCGTCGACGAGGACGCTTACGTGCACTACGTCGAGGGCTGCACCGCACCGATCTACTCCAGCGACAGCCTGCACTCCGCGGTCGTCGAGATCATCGTGAAGAAGGGCGCCCGCTGCCGGTACACGACCATCCAGAACTGGTCGACCAACGTCTACAACCTGGTGACCAAGCGGGCGGTGGCCCACGAGGGCGCCACCATGGAGTGGGTCGACGGCAACATCGGCTCGAAGATCACCATGAAGTACCCGGCGATCTACCTGGTTGGCGAGCACGCCAAGGGCGAGACCCTGTCCGTGGCCTTCGCCGGTGAGGGCCAGCACCAGGACGCCGGCGCCAAGATGGTGCACCAGGCGCCCAACACGTCCTCGACGATCATCTCGAAGTCGGTGGCCCGCGGTGGGGGCCGCACGTCCTACCGCGGGCTGGTGCAGGTCGCCGAGGGCGCCAGCGGCAGCGCCAGCACGGTCAAGTGCGACGCGCTGCTGGTCGACACCATCAGCCGGTCCGACACCTATCCCTACGTCGACGTCCGCGAGGACGACGTGTCGATGGGGCATGAGGCGACCGTGTCGAAGGTGAGCGAGGACCAGCTGTTCTACCTGATGAGCCGCGGGATGAACGAGGACGAGGCGATGGCGATGATCGTGCGTGGCTTCGTCGAGCCCATCGCCCGCGAACTACCCATGGAGTACGCACTGGAGCTGAACCGGCTCATCGAGCTGCAGATGGAGGGCGCCGTCGGATGACGACCGCAACAACTGACGAGGTGCCCACCGGCGAGGTCGGCGTCCCGAACCCGATGGCAGCCGGCGTCCCGGCTGCCGGGCACGGGGGCAGCAGCCTTCACCGGACGGCCTCCACCGACCTGGCGCAGCACCCGGTGCCCACCGGGCGGGAGGAAGACTGGCGCTTCACGCCGCTGCGTCGGCTGCGTGGCCTACTCGACGCCGTGGGTGCTGACGGCACCGTCACCGTCGAGGTGGACGCCCCGGAGCAGGTCGCCGTGGAGTCGTTCACCGGTGCCGCGTCGCGGGCCGACACGCGACGTGGGTCGTCGGGCTATCTGCCCGTCGATCGACCCAGTGCCCTGGCGTGGCAGGCGAGCGACCAGCTGACGGTGATCACGGTTCCGGCCGAGGCGAACGTCGAGCAGCCGGTGTTCATCGCCATGCGCGGTACGGGCGCAGCAGGGTCGACGGCCGGTCACGTCGTCATCGAGGCCAGACCGTTCAGCAAAGCCGTGGTCGTCCTCGACCACGACGGGTCGGCGTCCTACCTCGACAACGTCGAGATCGTCGTCGCAGACAACGCGTCGCTGACCGTGGTGAGCGTCCAGGACTGGGCCGACGACACCGTGCACCTGTCCCACCACCACGTCCGGGTCGGTCGCGACGCGGCAGTTCGCCACATCTCGATCTCGTTCGGCGGCGACGTGGTGCGCCAGGGTGCCACGGTCTCCTACGCCGGCCCCGGCGGGGACGTGGAGATGCTCGGCCTGTACTTCGCCGACGCCGGCCAGCACCTCGAGCACCGGCTCTTCGTCGACCACGACCAGCCGCACTGCCGTAGCAACGTGATGTACAAGGGCGCGCTGCAGGGCGACGGTGCGCACACAGTCTGGGTGGGCGACGTGCTGATCCGCCCGACGGCGGTCGGCATCGACACCTACGAGCTCAACCGCAACCTGGTCCTCACCGATGGCACCCGCGCCGACTCGGTGCCGAACCTCGAGATCGAGACCGGTGACATCGAAGGTGCGGGGCACGCCAGCGCGACGGGCCGTTTCGACGACGAGCAGCTGTTCTACCTGCAGGCTCGCGGTATCCCGGCCGACGAAGCCCGCCGGCTGGTCGTGCGGGGCTTCTTCGCCGAGCTCATCAACCGGATCGGCGTCCCGCAGCTCGTCGAGCGCCTCATCACCAAGGTGGAGGCCGAGCTCGAAGGGTCGGTGGCATGACCTTCCACCGGGCGTGCGACCTCGATGACATCGCGTCGGCGGGAGTGCTGGCCACCGACATCGACGGCGAGCCGGTCGCGCTGGTGCGCAGCCAGGGCGAGGTGTTCGCCATCTCCGACATCTGCTCGCATGCCGACGTCCCGCTGTCGGAGGGCGACGTGACCGACTGCGAGATCGAGTGCTGGCTGCACGGCTCCCGCTTCGACCTGCGCACCGGCAAGCCGACCGGCCCGCCCGCGTCCACGCCCGTGCCCGTCTACCCGGTGCGCGTGCAGGACGGCGAGGTGTACGTCGACGTGTCCCGCCCCCTCAACCTGACCTGACCCGAGCGAACCCAGGAGACGACTGTGGCAACCCTCGAGATCCGTGACCTGCACGTGTCGGTCGACACCGACGCCGGCGGCAAGGAGATCCTGCGTGGCGTGAACCTCACCGTGGGGGAGGGACAGACCCACGCGATCATGGGCCCCAACGGGTCCGGCAAGTCCACCCTGGCGTACTCCATCGCCGGACACCCGAAGTACACGATCACCTCGGGCAGCGTGACGCTGGACGGCGAGGACCTGCTGGCCATGACCGTGGACGAGCGCGCCCGCGCCGGGCTGTTCCTGGCCATGCAGTACCCCGTCGAGGTGCCCGGGGTGTCGGTGTCGAACTTCCTGCGCAGCGCCAAGTCGGCCGTCGCGGGCGAGGCACCGAAGCTGCGCACCTGGGTCAAGGAGGTCAAGGCCGCGATGGGTGAGTTGGCCATGGACCCCGCGTTCGCCGAGCGGGACGTCAACGCCGGGTTCTCCGGGGGCGAGAAGAAGCGCCACGAGATCCTGCAGATGGAGCTGCTGGACCCGAAGGTCGCCATCCTCGACGAGACCGACTCCGGGCTGGACATCGACGCCCTGCGGGTCGTCGCCGAGGGCGTCAACCGGTTCCGCTCCCGCCCGAACAAGAGCGTGCTGCTCATCACCCACTACACGCGGATCCTGCGCTACATCACCCCGGACTTCGTCCACGTGTTCGTCGATGGCCGCATCGCCGAGGAGGGTGGGCCGGAGCTGGCCGAGAAGCTCGAGGCCGAGGGCTACGTCTCCTACGTTGGGGCGAAGGCCTGAGGGGTCGTTCCGGGCGGACGGGAGGTCGAGCATGACAGCGGTGGACGCACCCGCCGCGACGCGGCTGGATGTCGCCCGGGTTCGGGCCGACGTCCCCATCCTTACCCGTACGTCGCGCACCGGCCGGCCGCTGGTGTACCTGGACTCGGCCGCCACCTCACAGAAGCCGACCGCCGTGATCGAGGCGGTGGACGAGTACTACCGGTCGCACAACGCCGCGGTGCACCGAGGTGCCCACCAGCTCGCGGAGGAGGCCACCGCTGCCTACGAGGGCGCGCGGGCCACCATCGCACGGTTCGTCGGGGGACGCCCCGGCGAGGTCGTCATCACCCGCAACGCGACCGAGGCGCTGAACCTGCTGACCTACTCGATCGGCAACGCCTCGCAGTCCGGTGCCTCCGGGCCGGAGGTGGACCCGCGGTTGCGCCTGCGTCCCGGTGACGAGGTCTGCATCACCGAGATGGAGCACCACGCCAACCTCGTCCCCTGGCAGGAGCTCTGCCGGCGCACCGGGGCGACCCTGCGTTGGATCCCGATGCAGCCCGACGGCACGCTCGACCTCACCGATCTCGACACCCTGGTCGGGCCGCGGACGAAGGTGCTGTCGTTCGTCCACCAGTCCAACGTCGTGGGCACGATCAACCCGGTCGACGTGTTGCGCGAGCGCGCCCGTGAGGTCGGCGCGCTGGTGTTCCTCGACGCCTGCCAGTCGGTCCCGCACCGCAGCATCGACGTGGGTGCTCTCGGCGTGGACGCCGTCGCGTTCAGCGGGCACAAGATGCTCGGGCCGACCGGCGTCGGGGTGCTCTGGGCGCGGCGGAAGCTGCTGGAGGCCATGCCCCCCTTCAACACCGGCGGATCCATGATCGAGATGGTCACCATGGAGGCCTCCACCTACGCCCCGCCACCGTTGCGTTTCGAGGCCGGTACGCCACCGATCGCCCAGGCCGTGGGTCTGGCGGCGGCCTGCGACTACCTCACCGGGCTCGGCATGGACGCGGTCGAGGACCACGTGCTCGGCCTGACCCATCAGGCCATCGAGGGTCTCCAGGCGCTCGGCGGGGTGCGGCTGCTCGGGCAGGCGCCCGACCGCGGGCCGGTGGTCGCCTTCGACGTCGAGGGGGTCCACCCGCACGACGTGGCCCAGGTGCTCGACTCCGAAGGGGTCGCCGTACGGGCAGGCCATCACTGCGCGTGGCCACTTCACCGGGTGTTCGGGATGCAGGCCTCGGCCCGCGCGTCCTTCGCGGTCTACAACGACGAGTCCGACGTTCAGGCGCTGCTGGCCGCCGTACTCGTGGCACAGCGCTTCTTCGGGGTGGGCTGAGCCGTGGGAGGCCTGGAGAGCCTGTACTCCGAGATAATCCTCGACCACTACCGCACCCCCCACGGGCGTGGGCTGCGTGAGCCGTTCGACGGGGAGTCCCACCAGGTCAACCCGTTGTGCGGCGACGAGATCACCCTGCGGGTCAGCCTCGACCGGTCCAACGGCCAGCAGGTGGTGCGTGACGTGTCCTACCAGGCCACCGGGTGCTCGATCAGCCAGGCGTCGGCGTCCGTGCTGCACGACCTCGTCGCTGGTCAGCCTGTCGCGCGTGCCCGGGAGTGCCTGCAGGGGGTGCGCACCATGCTGCTGGAGCGGACCGGCGAGGAGCCGGACGAGGACTTGCTCGAGGATGCCGTGGCATTCGCGGGAGTCGCCCGCTTCCCCGCTCGGGTGAAGTGCGCGCTGCTGCCGTGGGCGGCGTTCACCGACGCGATGACCCGGGCCGGGGTGGCTGTCCGGGCTGACACCGAAGAGGAGCACGAATGAGCACGACGACCGTCGACGACGTCACCGAGGCCATGCGCGACGTCGTGGACCCCGAGCTGGGCATCAACGTGGTCGACCTCGGCCTGGTCTACGGCGTCCACCTGGACGCCGGCGCCGCTGGCGAGACCACCGCGAGCATCGACATGACCCTGACCAGCGCCGCCTGCCCGCTGACCGACGTCATCGAGGACCAGACGGCGTCTGCGCTGAGCGGGATCGTGGACAACTACCGCATCAACTGGGTGTGGATGCCGCCGTGGGGCCCGGACAAGATCACCGAGGATGGCCGCGAGCAGCTGCGCGCGCTTGGCTTCAACGTCTGACCCACCCGGCGCGCCCTCTCGCTGCCCGCGGGCATGCTCGGGATCGGGCGCACGGTTGCTGCGGTGCAGCAGAACACACATAGTGGGCTGCGCGGGGGAGACGTGAGCGCATCCGCGCAGGTCACGGTGATCTTCGCGACCACTATGTGTGTCCCGTCGGTACGCCCCGCCGCTCAGTCGTCGAGCCCGCGCGCGGTCATCGCCTCCCCCAGCCCGTCAGCCCGGCGCAACGTGCGCACCACGAGCGGGACGCCGTAGGTGCGCGGGTCCAGCGGCAGGCCCCGCGCCCGGTGCGCCTGGCGCACCTCGGCTGCCAGGCCGGCCACCAGCGGCACCGCCCGGATGCCCAGGGCGAGCAGCAGGGCAACCCGGTCGGGATCGACCCCGACCCGACGTAGCGGGGAGACAGCGGTGGCGAACGTGGCGAGCATGGCGCTGACACGGGTGGTGACTGTCACGAGCCCGGCCAGTGCGACGGCGACCACGAGGGAGCCGACGCTGACCACCGCGCGCTCCAGCCCGGCCAGCCACCACTGCAGAGCCAGGAGCACCACGGCGAACCAGCGCAGCGGCCACACCTGAGCCACGGCAACGCGGACGCCCACCCGGGCCAGGCCGTATCCCGCGACGGCCGCGGCGGCACCGATCGCCACCCCGGCAAGCGACGAGGCGACCACCACGGCGGTCAGCAGCACCGCGAGGCCCAGCAGCTTCCATCCGGCGGGCAGGCGGTGCAGCACCGAGTCCCCGGGCTGGAAGAGCCCCGGTGGGTCGAAGCCCTGGCGGCGGGCGGTCATGGAGGTGGCCATCAGCCCACCAGCGCCCGGTAGGCCGCCAGGGCCTCCGGCGGGGCCGCGTCGACGACCACCCGACCGGACTCGAAGACCAGCACCCGGTCGAACTCCTCCAGGGTGTCCAGGTCGTGGGTGACCATGACCAGCCGCTGCGGCAGCCCCAGCAGGATCCGCAGCACCCGGCGGGTGTTGCGCAGGTCGAGCAGCGTCGTCGGCTCGTCGCACACCAGCACGTCCGGCTGCGCCACCAGCACGCTGGCCAGCGCCAGCAGCTGCTTCTCCCCGCCCGAGAGCAGATGCGAGGGACGGTCGTCGAAGCCGACCAGCCCCACCGCGGCCAATGCGTCGGCGACCCGCGCGGCACGCTCCTGCGCGGGCAGCGAGTGCCGCCGCAGGCTCAACGCGACGTCCTCGGCCACGGTGGGCATGACGATCTGCGCGTCGGGGTCGGTGAACACGAACCCGACGCGTCGCCGAACCGCAGCCCCGTCGCGGCGGGTGTCCAGGTCGTCCACGCTCACCGTGCCCCGATCCGGGACGACGAGGCCGTTGAGCAGGCGCGCGAACGTCGACTTGCCCGACCCGTTCGCCCCCACCACACCGATGCGGTGCTCGGCGAGGTCGAGCTCCAGCCCGTCGAGCACGAGGCGCCCCCCGAGGCGGTGGCTGACCTGCCGGACGCGGATCATCCGCGGCCCGCGGCCACGAGCTCGACGACCACGGCCACCCCTTGGCCGCCGCCGGCGGACACAGCGGCAACCGCGTACGGACGCACCGGGTCGACCCGGCCCTGCCGCACGAGCCGGCTGAACAGCCGGACGACTCCGACCGCTCCGGAGGCACCCCACGGGTGGCCCAGGGCCAGCGCACCACCGTCGAGGCAGACCCGCTCCTCGTCGAGCCCGAGGGCGTCGACCCCGGCGAGGACCTGCCCGGCGAAGGCCTCGACGATCTCGACGCTGCCCAGGTCGTCGACCCCGATGCCGGCACGGTCGAGCGCCTGGCGGGTGGCCGGGACGAGCCCGAGACCGCACCGGGCGGGGTCCACGCCGGCGGTCGCGGTGGCGACGACCCGCAGCCCGGGCCAGCCCCGTGCGGCGCGCACCCGTTCCGGCACGACCGCGACGGCGGCCGCCCCGTCGCTGATCCCGCACGAGTTCCCGGCGGTGACCGTCCCGCCGGTGACGAACGCCGCAGGCAGCCGCCGCAGCCGCTGCTCGGTGATCGGGCGTGGCCGGTCGTCGTCGGCGACCCCGCCGACCGGGACGATCTCTCCCTCGAACCATCCAGCCTCCCGGGCGGACAGAGCCCGGGCGTGGCTGCGGGCGGCGTAGGCGTCCTGCCGCGCCCGGGTGATCCCGGCCTCGGCGGCGACCGTCTCGGCCGCCAGGCCCATGTCTGGGTCGCCGGAGTCGACGGGGGCGAACCGGGCCCGCCCCGGCGGCGCCTGTGACGCGCTCTCCGCGCCACCGGCCAGGACCAGCTCACCGTGGCCCGCCCGAACCAGCGCGCAGGCCAGCACGATCGCGTCCAGCCCGCTGGCACACTGCCGGTCGACGGTGACCCCGGGCACGCCGTCGCCGAGGCCGGCCTGCAGGGCCGCGACCCGCCCCAGCGCGCCGTCGGGTCCGCGGGAGCTGCCGAGCAGGACGTCGGCCACCGGCGGGAGTCCCGGTCCCAGGTCGTCCAGCACTGCCCTGAGCACGACCGCAGCCAGCGCCTCCGGTGGGCACCCGGCAAGGGCCCGGCCCGCGGTACCGATGGGCGTGCGCCGCGCCGCCACCACCACCGGGCTGAGGTCATCGACGCCGGGTGCGGCGCGGCGCCGGTGATCTGCGGACATGGCACGTCAGCGTAGGCAAGCCCCGGGACGGGCCGCGAGGATGCTCCTCGTGGCCGAGCGGCAGGTACTCCTCGGATGGCGCTCGCAGGCTGACCCCGGCTCAGCCTGGCGTGACGGCCAGCGCGATCCAGGTGGCGGCGGCGTGACCGAGATCTCGACCGTCCTGTCCGTAGACGCTGGTCAGGGTGAACGTCTTGCGGCCCTCGCCGGCCAGGCGCTGGCCCATGACGAGGCACTGCTCGCCGACGACAGGGACGTCGAGCACGTGCGCAGCCATCCGGCCCAGCACGATCGGTCGGCCGTCGATGAGCGCGGTCCAGGCTCCGGGGCAGTCCAGCGCCGCCCACACCGCCGCGGCCGGGACGGCACCGTCAGGGTCCGCTGCCGACTCGGCCACCGTCCAGGTGCAGGCCGTGCGGTCCTCGTCCACGTGTCCGGGACGCAGGTGGTAGCCGTCCCCGGTGGCGCGCTGCGGACCGCAGACCCAGCAGGTGGGGAAGGGGTGGGCCTGCAGGCCGCCGTACCGCGACTCCGCAGCGCGGGCCTGCTCCACCGGGACCGGTGCCACCGGCTGGACGGCGTCGGGAGGCGCGACGAGCAGCCGTGCCTCGGCGACGGTCACCTCCGCCGCGCTCACGGTCATCCCGGGCGGGTCACCCTCGACGGTGCTGCTCAGCTCGACGTCCAGCGGCGGTGGGGTGCGCAGGGTGACCTCGACCCACGGGGCGTCGGGCCCGCGGGACGGCAGCCCGAGCGCTTGCGCCAGAGCCTCGGCGACGCGTCCGGCGACATACCCGCCGTTGCCGGAGTCCGGTGGCCCGTTGAACCGGGCCGGGATGGTCAGCGACGGTCCGGGAGAGGCCACGACGTGATGCTAGAAGCGGTGCTACAAGCCGGGGAACTCCACCGTCGTGTAGAACCACAGCGAGGACGTGGCCCACAGCGCCACGATGATCGCGAACACGGTTCCCCCCAGCCACGGGATCGCGCCGGACGGCACCCCGGGCAGGCGCAGCCCGAGCACCTTGCTCACGAAGGCCCCGTAGAACAGGCAGCCCAGCAGGGAGTGCGCCACCACCCGGGTGTCGAAGGTCTGCAGCCCCAGCGCCCACAGGCAGTGCGCGGCCACCGGCAGGCTGAGCAGCACCGTGACGATGCCGACGGTCCGGTGGGTGGGGCCCACCCAGCGCGGGGCCGGACCCGACCCGATCCGGCCGTACATCCGCAGGGCCAGTCCCAGCTGCACCAGCGCCCCGATCGCGACCAGCGACGTGAACGTCGCCTTCATGCCGATCATGCTGCTGAACCCGAAGGTGACCAGCGGCTGGCCCGTCGGCTCGTGGACCTGTCCGTACGTGCCCAGGGCCACCGCGACGAGGGCTCCGGCGAGCAGGGCGATCGCGAGCCTCCCGCTGCTCGGCGCCGCAGCGGTCGGTCCCATCAGTCCAGTGTGTCCGAGGCTGCCCGGTCGAGGAGGCCGATCGCGCAGGCTCGGTCGACCTTGCCGGCGGGGGTGCGTGGGAGGGAGCTGACCACGACCCACCGGCGCGGGCGGGCAGCCGGCTCCAGCCGGTTCGCGGCGAACGTCCGCAGCGCGGGCACCGTCACCCCGTCCCCCCCGACGACGGCGCCGACGACCTGCCCGAGGGTCGCGTGCGGCACCCCGGTGACGACGACGTCGCTCACCCCCGGCGCCTCGCGCAGCGCGGCCTCGACGTCGGCGACGGGGACGGTGGCCCCGCCGGTCTGCACCGCGGCGGCCCCGCGTCCGTCCACCCGCACAGCGCCGTCGGCACGGACGGATCCGTGGTCGCCGACCGTGCACCATCCGTCGGCATCGCGCTGCAGCGGGCCGAGGTGCGGGTCGGGGTCGACCGTCAGGTAGCCCAGGCTCAGGTACGGGCTGCGCGCCCACAGGACGCCGTCACGCGCCTCGACCTCGACCCCGGGGAAGGCGCGCAGCTCACCGGGCGCGCGGCCGATCGCCACGAACGACAGCTCGCTCGCCCCGTAGTACGCGACCACCCGCAGGCCTCGTTCCGCGGCGCGTTGCGCCGAGGTCGCACGCAGCGCGCCTCCGGCCACCACAGCAGTGCGTCCGGACAGGTCACGGGGCTGGTCGAGCAGCCGGTCGAGCTGATGGGGGACCAGGTGCGCCACGTCCCACGTCTGCGTGGTGTCCAGGGACGCCAGGACCGGGCGCGCCCCGACCTGGCGGGCGTGCCAGGCCGCGTGCAGGAACAGCGTGGACGCCAGCGGACCGGGGACCAGCACCCGGGTTCCGACGCCGGTTCCGGTGAGCTCGGCCAGCGCGGCCACGCTGGTGTGCCAGGACTCCCGCGTTCGGCAGACCCCGCGGGGACGGCTGGTGCTCCCGGACGTGAACGCGACCAGCCACGTCCCGGGTGGCGGCTTGCCCGGCACCGCCGCAAGTTCGGGGCGTGCGGCGCTGACCACCGCCACCGGGGCGCTGTCGTCCAGAGCGTCCAGCACCTTCTCGGGCCGGTCGTCGGGGATGACGATCATGAGTTGTCGACGGGCACGAGCGCCGGCGGGCCCAGCAGGTCGGGCATCGCCCGGTGCACGCCCGCGGCAACCGCGGTCGCCAGGACAGCCTTGATCAGGTCGCCGGGCACGAACACCGCAGCCAGGGCGGCAGTCTCGGGCAGCGGCACCGCGGTGCGCCAGGCCTGCACCGGGATGCCCAGCGCGTACACCACCCCGATGCCGCCGACGACGTTCGCGGTCAGTCCGCGCGGCCACCGGTACCCGGGTCGTCCGGCCTCGACGATGCGACCGATGAGCCACGCCGCCAGCGGCCACGCCAGCAGGTAGCCCGCGGACGGGCCGGCGAACACGCCCAGCCCGCC
>CAYHHE010000018.1:10873-18380 GCA_964356295.1 uncultured Actinomycetes bacterium
GCCCGCCGCGCCCCCAGCAGCGAGCCCACGAGCATCACGCCCAACGTCTGCAGGGTGATCGGCACCGCGTTGCCGAACACGGCGATCGCGCCGGGCAGCCCGAGCGCGGCCACCAGGCCCGCCCCCATGGCCACCTGCGCGACATCCCGGGAGGTCAGCCGACGCCGCACCTGCCAAGCCATGCGTGCAGCGTAGACAGCGCCGGTCGTCGCGGCTGCGGGCATGATGGATGCTTGTGATCACCGCCGTGGACCTCGAGGTGCGCGCCGGCAGCCAGCTGCTGCTGCAGGGCGCATCCTTCCGGGTCGGGCCGGGCCACAAGATCGGGCTGGTCGGCCGTAACGGCGCCGGCAAGACCACCCTCACCCGCATCCTGGCCGGGGAGGCCCAGCCGGCGGCGGGGACGGTGACGCGCACCGGAGCCGTCGGGTACCTGCCGCAGGACCCCCGCCCCGGCGACCCCGGCACCCCGGCGCGCGCCCGGATCCTGTCCGCACGCGGACTGGACGAGGTCGTCACCGGCCTGCGCGCCGCCGAGCAGCAGCTCGCGCACAGCACCGGGCCGGACCAGCAGCGCGCGATGCGCCGCTATGCGCGGCTGGAGACCGAGTTCCTCACCCGGGGCGGCTACGCCGCGGAGAGCCACGCCGCCACCATCGCGGCGTCCCTCGGCCTGGCCGCCCGCGTGCTCGACCAGCCCCTGGGCACCCTCTCCGGCGGCCAGCGCCGCCGCGTCGAGCTGGCCCGCATCCTGTACTCCGAGTCCGACACGCTGCTGCTCGACGAGCCCACCAACCACCTGGACGCGGACTCGGTCGGCTGGCTGCGCGACTTCCTGCGGACGTTCTCCGGCGGCGTCGTGGTGATCAGCCACGACACCGCGCTGCTCGAACACACCGTCAACGCGGTGTTCCACCTCGACGCCACCCGCGCGGCGCTGGACACCTATGCGATGGGCTGGTCGGCCTACCTCGCGCAGCGCGAGACCGACGAGCGGCGTCGTCACCGCGAGCGGGCCAACGCCGAGAAGAAGGCCGCGGCGCTGAAGTCCCAGGCCGACCGGATGCGCGCGAAGGCCACCAAGGCGACCGCCGCGCACAACATGGACCGGCGGGCCCAGCGGTTGCTCGCCGGGACGGAGGAGGTGCGGCGCAACGACCGGGTGGCGCGACTGCGGCTGCCCGACCCGGCCCCTTGCGGGCGGACCCCGCTGACCGCGCGCGAGCTGTCGAAGTCCTACGGGTCGCTGGAGGTCTTCACCGACGTCGACCTGGCCATCGACCGCGGGTCCCGGGTGGTCGTGCTCGGCCTCAACGGCGCAGGCAAGACCACCCTGCTGCGGCTGCTCGCCGGGATCGAGCAGCCCGACACCGGCGCGGTGCAGCCCGGCCACGGGCTCAAGGTCGGCTACTTCGCCCAGGAGCACGAGACCCTCGACCTGAGCCGTACCGTCGTGGAGAACCTCCGCAGCGCCGCTCCCGACCTCGACGACACCGCGGTACGCACCGTCCTCGGGTCGTTCCTGTTCTCCGGGGACGACGCGCACAAGCCGACGGGGGTGCTGTCCGGGGGTGAGCGCACCCGGCTCGCGCTGGCCACGCTCGTGGTGAGCAGTGCGAACGTGCTGCTGCTGGACGAGCCGACGAACAACCTCGACCCGGCATCGCGCGCCGAGGTGCTCGACGCGGTGCGCCGGTACCAGGGAGCGATCGTGCTGGTCACGCACGACGAGGGGGCGGTCGAGGCGCTCGAGCCCGAACGGGTGCTGCTGCTGCCGGACGGGGTGGAGGACCTGTGGGGACGGGACTATCTCGACCTGGTCGCCCTGGCCTGACCGGCGGCGCGCGCCGGGGGCAGCGATCAGGCGGTGCGGATATCGGCAAGTCGGTGGCGCCGACGGTCCACGGCGTCGATCATGAGTCCTGACGCCATCCCACCCACGAGGAGGCACTGTGGCTGATGCCGCGGCGAAGGGCAGCCGGGTTTCCGGTGCCGCCCGAGACGAGCTCGCATCCGACCTGAGCAAGAAGTACAGCCATGGCAAGAGCATCCGCGAGCTGGCAGCCGAGACGGGTCGGTCCTACGGGTTCGTCCACCGGCTGCTTGTGGAGTCGGGGGTGACCCTGCGGGGTCGCGGTGGCGCACCGAAGTCGCGCAGGAAGGCTGCGAGCTAGCCCAGTCCGGAGAGGAACGGCCCAGCGTCGTAGGCTGCCTCGGGTGACCAGCGCCTCCGTTCCCGCCCCACCGGCAGGCGGCCCCGGTGCCGACGACATGCTCACCGCCGGGTCGGTCGTGCTGAGGGTGGACGGACCCCGCGCGGACGTCGTCCTGAGCCGCCCGGACGTGCGCAACGCGCAGACTCCGGCGACCTGGCGTGCGCTGGCTGCCGTCCCGACGCTGCTTCCCGAGGACGTCCGGGTGATCGTGCTGAGCGGGGAAGGGCGATCGTTCTCCGCCGGGCTGGACCGCCGGATGTTCGACCCGGCCGGGGTTCCCGGGGAGGGCTCGCTGGTCGCCCTGGCTGCCCGGCCGCCGGAGGAGATCGAGGCAGCCATCGCGGAGTACCAGCGCGCGTTCTCGTGGTGGCGCGGGCACGACGCGGTGACGATCGCCGCCGTGCAGGGGCACGCCGTCGGCGCCGGGTTCCAGCTCGCCCTGGCCTGCGACCTGTTGCTGTGCGCCCAGGACGCCCAGCTGGTCATGCGCGAGACGTCCCTCGGCCTGGTCCCCGACCTCGGCGGTACCTCACCGCTGGTCGACGTCGTCGGCTACAGCCGGGCGCTGGAGGTCTGTGCGACCGGTCGGGCCGTCCACGCGGAGGAGGCGGTGTCCCTCGGCCTCGCCCAGGCTGCCGTCCCCACCGAGGCGCTGGGCGCCGCGGTGGACGACCTGGTGGCTGCGCTGCTCGCCGCCCCGGCGGGCGCGGTCGTGGCGACCAAACGGCTGCTGAGGGGGGCGCCCGGGCGCACCCGGGAGGAGCAGATGGCCGCCGAGCGCGCCGAGCAGGTGGGACGCCTGGCCGACCTGGCGCGCCTGCTCGGGTGACCGTGCGCCTGCTCGGCTGAACGCCGGTCTGCCGGGCCGGCCCGACGCGTCAGGGTCGGCCACCGGAACAACGCCGACGGAACGGGCGTTTGTCGCCAGCAGCGCATCGTGCGAGAGGAGGTGGCCGTGTCCGGGCCCGGCATGTGGATGACCTACCGCTCCCTCACCAGGGACCGGTCGGCCGACCGCTCCCGCCTGGCGCCGGGAACGGTCCGACGGGTGGCGTCCTACGCCCGCCCCTACGCCGGCAAGATCGCGGCCTTCCTCGTCATCGTCGTGATCGGTGCCCAGCTCGTGGTGGCTGCACCACTGCTGTTCCAGCGCATCGTGGACGACGGCATCCTCGCCGGCGACGGCGGCCTGGTCACCCGGCTCGCCCTGATCGTCGCCCTCATCGCGATCGTCGACGCCGGGCTGAGCCTGGTCGAGCGCTGGTACTCCGCCCGCATCGGCGAGGCCCTCATCTACGACCTGCGTACCCAGGTCTTCAGCCACGTCCAGCGCCAGCCGATCGCATTCTTCACCCGCGCCCAGACCGGCGCCCTGGTGTCCCGGCTCAACAGCGACGTCATCGGCGCGCAGCAGGCCTTCACCGGGACGCTGGCCGGGGTCGTCGCCAACGTCATCAGCGTCGTGGTGATCGTGGTCGCCATGCTCGTCCTCTCCTGGCAGGTGACTGTCGGTGCGCTCGTGCTGCTCCCGCTGTTCCTCGTCCCGGCCCGCTGGGTTGGCCGCCGGCTGGCTGCGCTCACCCGGGAGCAGATGGGGCTCAACGCCGAGATGAGCGGCATGATGACCGAGCGGTTCAACGTCGCCGGTGCTCTGCTGGTCAAGCTGTTCGGGCGTCCAGCCGACGAGGCGAAGGGGTTCTCCTCCCGCGCCGGGCGGGTCCGCGACATCGGGGTGACCATCGCGCTGCAGAACCGCGCCTTCTTCGTCGCCCTCTCCCTGGTGACGTCGCTGGCCACCGCGCTGGTGTACGGGGTCGGCGGCAACCTCGTCGTCGACGGCGTGCTGACCCTGGGCACACTGCTCGCGCTGGTGGCGCTGCTGGCCCGGCTGTACGGCCCGCTGACCGCACTGTCGAACGTGCGGATCGACGTGATGACCGCGCTGGTGAGCTTCGAGCGGGTCTTCGAGGTGCTGGACCTCCAGCCACTGGTCGACGAGCGGCCCGACGCCCACCCGCTGCCGCCCGGCGCCGCCGACATCACCTTCGACGCGGTCGCGTTCCGCTACCCCAGTGCCGCGGAGGTGTCGCTGGCCTCGCTGGAGTCCATCGCCACCACCGAGCGCGCGGTGCACGGGCTGACCCTGAGCGACGTGTCGTTCCGCGTCGACCCGGGCCAGATGGTGGCGCTGGTCGGCCCGTCCGGCGCCGGCAAGACCACGATCACCGCGCTGGTCACCCGGCTGTACGACCCCACGTCCGGTGCGGTGCGGATCAGCGGCCACGACCTGCGGGACGTGACGCTGGCCTCGCTCACCGAGACGGTCGGGGTCGTCACCCAGGACGCCCACATGTTCCACGACACGATCGGGGCCAACCTGCTCTACGCCCGTCCCGAAGCCACCGACGAGGAGCTGTGGGCGGCGCTGCGCGGCGCGCAGATCGACGGTCTGGTCGCGGGCCTGCCCGACGGGCTGGATACCGTCGTCGGCGACCGCGGCTACCGGCTGTCCGGCGGGGAGAAGCAGCGCCTGGCCATCGCCCGGCTCATGCTCAAGGCTCCACGCGTGGTGATCCTGGACGAGGCGACCGCCCATCTGGACTCCGAGTCCGAGGTGGCGGTGCAGCGGGCGCTGGACACCGCGCTGCGGGGCCGCACCTCGCTGGTGATCGCGCACCGGCTCTCGACGGTCCGCAACGCCGACAGCATCCTCGTCGTGGACGGCGGACGGATCGTCCAGCGCGGCACCCACGCGGAGCTGCTGGCCGCGGGCGGGCTGTACGCCGAGCTGTACCGGACGCAGTTCGCCGAGAACGCCCCGGAGGCCTCCGGGGCTGCCGAGGTGGCCGTCGGGGCGTAGCCCGCCCTATGCAGGGTCGGACGCCCCGTCCGGACGCTCGTCCGGCTTCTCGTCCGGACGCTCGTCCGGCTCGGCCAGGTGGGTGGCGAGGAACGCCTCGATCCGGGCGCGGGCGTCGCGCATGGACGGGCCGTGGAACCGCGAGCCGCTCAGCTTCCCGGCCACCGCCAGCGGCAGCGGGATCTCTCGCCAGGCGATCTCCTCCATGAACGAGTGGCCGGCGTCCGGGTACTCCATGACATCGTGCGGGACGCCGGCCTCGGTGAGGATGCGGTCGAGCCTGGCCGCGGTGCCCCGCAGGGTGGGGTCTTTCGCGCCGAAGCTCCCCACGATGGGGCAGGACGTGCGCAGCACCTGCTCGGCGTCCTTGGGCAGCGGGCCGTAGTTCACGCTGGCGGCGTCGTAGCGGCCGTGCGGGGCGAGCATCAGCGCGAACCCGCCGCCCATGCAGAACCCGAGGACACCCACTCGCCCGGTGCTGCCGTCGTGGTCGGCCAGCCACGCCTGGGCGGCGTCGATCTCGTCGAAGCAGCGCCCGGAGCCGCGCATGGTCTCGCGCATCACCGAGACCAGGCAGCGCATCGTGGACCCGTAGGAGAACAGGTCGGGGGCGACCGTGAGGAAGCCGGCGCCGGCGAGCCACTCCACCTGGGTCGTGATCGCCGAGGTCATCCCGCCTGCGTCGTGCAGGACGACCACGCCAGGCCAGGGTCCGGGCCCGCTCGGCTGCTCGGCGTAGCCCGGCAGGGGCCCGCGTGGACCCGGGATGGTGACCGTCGGCACGGCTACAAGGATGGCAGCAGGCCGCCGTCGATCGGGATCACCGAGCCGGTGACGAACGACGCAGCCGGCGAGAGCAGGAACGCCGCGACCCGGCCGAACTCCTCGGGCTCGCCGTAACGTCGCAGCGGGATCTGCTGCTCCCAGCGCGCCCGCGAGGCTGCGGCGTCACCGGTCGAGGCGTCGAGCTCGGTCAGCCGCTCGGTGGCCAGCCGCCCAGGCATCAGCCCCAGCACCCGGACCCCGCGCGGTCCGTACTCGTCGGCCATCTGCTTGGCCACCATGGCCAGCCCCGGGCGCAGCCCGTTCGACGTGGTCAGACCGGCGATGGGCACCCGCACCGAGGTGGACAGGACGAATGCGATCGCCCCGCCCGTGCCGGTCAAGGGCCGGTCGGACGTCTCGTACGCGTCGGTGGTGCCGGCGGCCAGGGCTTCGGCCACCGTCCGTCCCAGCCGGACCGCGCCGAGGAACACCGACTCGAACGCCGCGCGCCACTGCTCGTCGGTGGTGCTGGCCACGGTTCCGGCCGGGGGTCCGCCGACGCTGACCAGCGCCCCGTCCAGCCGCCCGAACGTGGACCGGGCGGCCTGCACCAGACGCTGCGGCGTCTGCTCGTCGGCGTTGTCGGCCACCACCCCCTCGGCTGCGCTGTCGCCGAGGGACGCGGTGGCTGCAGCGACGCGCGCGGCGTCGCGTCCGGACAGCACCACCCGCGCACCGTCCGCGACGAGTGACTGAGCGACTGCCCGTCCGAGCCCTCGGCTCGCCCCTGTGACGATGTACACGCGACCGGTGAGTCCGCAATCCATGTGCGGCATCCTGCCGGGCGGCCTACCGTCGGAGCCGGTGCTTGGCGAACTGGACGGGATCCGCGGCTGGCTGGACGCTGCCGCGCGGGTCGCCGTGCTCACCGGTGCTGGGGTCTCGACCCCGTCCGGGATCCCCGACTTCCGTGGGCCCAACGGGCTGTGGACCAAGGATCCCGGGGCTGCCGCGATGTTCGACATCGACCGCTACCGGGCCGACGCCGACCTGCGGCGCCGCGCCTGGCTCAACCGTCGTGACCATCCGGCCTGGACGGCGAGCCCGAACGCCGCGCACCACGCGTTCGTCGCCCTCGAACGGTCGGGACGCCTCAGCGCGCTGCTGACCCAGAACATCGACGGCCTGCACCAGGCTGCGGGCAGCAGCCCGGACCTCGTGGTCGAGCTGCACGGCACGCTGTACTTCTCGGCCTGCCTCGACTGCGGCGAGCGGGTGCCCATGCAGGACGTGCTCGCCCGGGTGGACGCCGGGGAGCCCGACCCGTCCTGCCTGGTCTGCGGCGGGATGCAGCGCTCGGCGACCGTCGCCTTCGGCCAGGCGCTGGACCCCGACGTCCTCGACCGGGCCGTGGCGGCCGCGCAGGACTGTGACGTGTTCCTCGCCGCGGGCACGTCCCTGCAGGTGAACCCCGCCGCCGGGCTGTGCGCCGTCGCCCTGCGCGCCGGTGCCCAGCTGGTCGTGGCCAACGGGTCAGCGACCCCGTACGACGAGGTGGCGCACGCCGTGGTCCGCGGCGACCTCACCGAGGTGCTGCCCGCCCTGCTCATGTGACAGCAGTCCCGGTGTGGCCGCGCTCCGGTCCGTCCCCCGACCTGGCCCGGGG
>CAYHHE010000018.1:18480-41200 GCA_964356295.1 uncultured Actinomycetes bacterium
CGACTGCGGGTTTGGTGCGCTCGCGCCATGATCCACGGCGCTTATGGTGCTCCCAAGGCACCGAATCCGCCGTGGATCACCGCGGCGGAGCACCAATTGCGCCGACGATCACCCGCGTTATCCACAGCCGGGCCAGAGCCCTCGACGAGCGGCCCGAGTTGTCCGAAGGTTCATCCGTGGCTTACCGAGTTCCGGACGAGGTGCGACTGCTTGCCGCCCAGCAGGCGGGACTGGTCACCCGCCGCCAGTGCCTGGCCCGCGCGATGCCGCCCGCGCAGGTCACGCGCCTGGCCAGGATCGGCGGGCGAGGACAGCTCGTGCTCCCCGCCGTGTACGCGCTGACGACCGGGCCACTGAGCCGACGCCAACAGCTGGTCGCCGCCCTGCTCTACGCAGGGCCCGACGCTCAGCTGGCCGGCCTCACCTGTCTCGAGCTGCGGAACCTCAGGTACGCGCCGACGGTCGACAAGGTGTACATCCTGGCGCCCATGTCGAGGCGGGTGAAGTCGCGCGGCTTCGTGCATGCGACCCGGACGACGCGTCTTCTTCCGGCGCACCACGTGGACGGGCTGCAGGTCTCGCCCAATGCGCGTGCCGCTGTCGACGCATGCCGGGTCATCCGCTCGGTCCGCGACGCTGTCGCGCTGCTGGCTGAGGTCGTCCAGCGCCGGATGTGCACGCTCGAGATGCTGCAGGCCGAGCTGGAGGCTGGGCAGGCGCACGGGTCGGCGGTGCCCAGGCGTGCCGTCGCCGCCCTCCAGCCGGGGGCTGCCTCAGCTCCGGAGGTCGACCTGCTCGCATTGCTTGCCAGCAGCGCGCTGGTGCCTCCGCCGCAGGTCAACGAGGCGCGCGTCATCGGGGGCCAGCGCGTCGTCCCCGACCTGTGCTGGCCCAATGCGCGGCTCATCATCGAGGTGGACAGCGTGGAGCACCACGGATTCGGCCCCGACGCCGAGCGAACCGCCATCCGTCGCGCGAAGCTGACCGCAGCGGGATGGACCGTCCTCTCGATCTCACCGTGGCGCATCAGCAACGACCCGGACGGGGTCCTGCGTGACATCGAGGCCGCGTATCTGCTGGGGCTCCAGCACCGGGCAGGCTGATCGGCGGGGCTCCCGCGTCCGCTCATCGCATGGGGGGGACCGTCGGTGGCACACCCTCGGGCGCCGCGCTGCGCGACTCCCGACGGACGAGCACGACGAAGCCCACCACCGCGATCACTCCGAAGAGGAACCATTGCACGGCGTAGATCAGGCTCGTTCCAGAGCTGAGCCGCGGCGGCGGGATGGGTACCAGCGACTCGTCCTCTGCCGGTGCCTGCTCGATGCGCTCGAGCCAGACCGGGGCGAGCGGCACATCCGAGATCGCCTGCAGGTCGGCCAGATCGACGAAACGAATGGACGGGGGAGTGCCATCGGCGTCCAGCCCGGCGCCACGTCCGGACTCGCTGAGCCGCACCCGCCCGACGAGCTCGACCGTCCCCTGTGCGGGGTCGGGCACGCTGACCGACTCGGTCGAGCCCGTCCCACCGGCGAGGAACCCCCGGTCGACGAGCACGGCCCGTCCGTCCGAGAGCACGAGAGGAGCCAGTGCGTGAACGCCCGACTGGCCCTCGACCGGCCGCAGGCGCAGCGTGAGCGCGCCGTCGGAGTCGTAGCGTCCGGAGACGCTGACCGGGCGCCACTCGGCATCGGAAGGCACCGACTCGATGTCGGCGTCCGGGGGCACCAGCGAGTCCAGCGGCACCGGCTCGGCGTCCAGAGCGGCCCGGACGGCGTCGTTGCGCTGGCCGCGCAGCTCGTAGCGGTCGAGCTGCCAGAGTCCTAGCAGCACGCAGCCGACCGTCATGACGACGGCAAAGCCCAGAAGGGCGACGCCGCGACGCGACCGCAGGCTTTCCACGCAGAAGACGGTAGAGCCCCGGAGGCTGGGCTAGCGCGTGGAGGTGGGGGTGCTGGTCGATGGCCCGGCGGGTAGGGCCGCGAAGTCGTGGGTCACCGGCTCGAGCGTCGTGGAGGCGACGCGCTCCCGGCCGGCGTTGGCGCCCACCACACCCAGGTACGGAAGCAGGACGGCGCCCGCGACGAGTACCCAGCGTGGCCAGCCGGGCACGACTATCGCTCCGATGAAGCATGCGGTGCGGATGCCCATGGTCCACAGGTAGCGCCGGGTGCGCATGGCCAGGTCGTCCATCGGGCTGGTCGGCGCGCTGGTGATGGTGGCGACGGGCTGCGTCCGCCGTGCCATGAGCATCACCTCGGATGGGTCGAGAGCGCTCCTCGCGCCCAAGGACACGCTACGACCGCGGCCGGGCTCATGCCACAGCTGGTGTCGGCTTGAATCGCTGGCCCCTGCCGGCGGTCGCGAGATACCGCTTGCTGTCTGCGCGCCATGCGTAGTGCGGGAGCACGTCTTCGGGCAGGATGGCGCCTGCCCGAGCGCGACGTCGGACTGGCTCAGCGCGAAGGCGGGCGCGGGACGAGCATCGCGCCATCAACCGTGAGGGGAGCGAGGAATGTCCAACCGTACGTACCGGGTGATCGAGGTGGTGGGCACCTCGCCCGACGGCGTCGACAGCGCACTTCGCAACGGCATCTCCCGCGCCGCCAAGACGATGCGCCACCTGGACTGGTTCGAGGTGGTGGAGATCCGCGGTCACATCACCGACGGTGCCCCGGACCACTTCCAGGTGTCGATGAAGGTCGGGTTCCGGCTCGAGGACGCCTGAGCTCGACGCGCTGGTGCCCGGCGCGCTGATTCGGTCTACCTGCCAGTAGCGGCTACGGTCGCGCGCCGTGGCACGAAGCATCCTCGTCACCGGCGGGAACCGCGGCATCGGGTTGGCGACTGCTCAGGCGTTCGCCGATCTCGGCGACCACGTGGCGGTGACGACGCGCGGCGGTGAGGTGCCTGACCACAGGTTGCTCGTCGTCCCGGCGGACATGACCGACCCCGACTCGGTGACGGCGGCGGTGTCCGCCGCTGAGGACGCCCACGGACCCCTCGAGGTGCTCGTCGCCAACGCGGGCATCACCCGGGACACGCTGCTGCTGCGCATGTCGGAGGAGGACTGGTCGGCGGTGCTCGAGACCAACCTCACCGGAGCGTTCCGGGTCGCCAAGCGGGCGGCGCGCAGCATGCTGCGCCAGCGTCGTGGACGGATCGTGCTGGTCTCCAGCGTGGTGGCGCTGTCCGGCTCGGCCGGGCAGGCGAACTACGCCGCGAGCAAGGCCGGGCTGATCGGCCTGGCGCGCTCGCTGGCCCGCGAGCTGGGCAGCAGGACGATCACCGCGAACGTGGTGGCGCCGGGGTTCGTCGAGACCGACATGACCGCGGCGCTGGACGAGCAGACCCGCCAGGCCTACCTCGAGCAGGTCCCGCTGGGACGCCTCGCCGACCCGGACGAGGTCGCACGGGTCATCCGGTGGCTGGCCAGCGAGGACGCGAGCTACGTCACCGGTGCCGTCATCCCTGTCGACGGCGGTCTCGGGATGGGCCACTAGTGACGCACCACGACGGCGGGAGCAGACGGTGAACGGGCTACTGGCGGGCAAGCGGATCCTGGTGACGGGTGTGATCACCGACCAGTCCATCGGGTTCCACGTGGCTCGGCTGGCGCTGCACGAGGGGGCCTCGGTCGTGGTGACCGGCTTCGGACGCATGTCACTGGTGGAGCGGATCGTCAGACGCCTGCCGGCGCCGGTCCCGTTGATCGAGATGGACGTCACCAACGAGGAGCACATGACGACGCTCGCCGAGCGGGTCGGCGGCGAGGCCGGCGACCTGGACGGCGTGCTGCACTCGATCGCGTACGCGCCGCCGTCCGCGCTCGGCGGCAACTTCTTGCACACCCCCTGGGAGGACGCGGCCACCGCGCTGCACGTGTCCGCGTTCTCGCTCAAGCAGCTCACCATGGCCTGCCAGCCGCTGTTCGGGGAGCACGGGGCGTCCGTGGTCGGGCTGGACTTCGACGCGTCGGTCGCCTGGCCGACGTATGACTGGATGGGCGTGTCGAAGGCAGCGCTGGAGGCCACGTCCCGCTACCTCGCCCGCGAGCTGGGACCGTCCGGCGTGCGCGTCAACCTGGTCGCTGCCGGGCCGCTGCGGACGCTGGCGGCCAAGGCGATCCCGGGCTACTCCGGCTACGAGTCGGTGTGGCACGAGCGGGCGCCGCTGGGCTGGGAGATGACCGACCCCGAGCCCACCGCACGGGCGTGCGTGGCGCTGCTTTCGGACTGGTTCCCCAAGACGACCGGGGAGATCATCCACGTGGACGGCGGCGTCCACGCGGTCGGTGCCTAGCCGCTGCGGCCGTCCCTCGACGGGTGTTGGCGTTACGGGTGCTTGACGAGGTGGAACGGTACTTGCACAGGCTCGTGGGCCACGTCAGGCTCGGATACGCCACGTTGACGTGATCACTTGAGACGGGGCGCGGTGGGAGCCGCGATGCGGGACGGGGCGCGCTGGGCGACTACCACGCCGTGGACGATGAGCCCTTGCGCGAGGGTGTAGGTGGACATCACCAGGACGCCGGTCAGCGACTCCGAGCCGCTGAGCCGGTCGGTGAAGATCGACAGGGCGAGGATCGAGTCGGACGCCACGAACAGCGTCGCCCCGGCCGCGGTCCACAGGTTCACCGCCGGCGCCACGACGGCCATCGTGCAGATCGCGGCGACGTAGACCATGACGGGAAGCAGCAGCGCTCCGACGTCAGGGGCGAGCACGCCGACCATGACGGTGCCGAACAGGACGAACACCAGCCCGGGCAGGGGTGGGCGGGCGTCGGGCCGCGCCCGAACCGCGGGGACGAAGGTCACGATGTAGGTGATCTGCGCCAGCAGGAACCCGAGCAGCCCCGCGATGAACCACACCTCGCCATCGCCGAGCAGCAGCACGTCGCCCAGCCAGGAGAACCCCAGCGCGATGAGCACCAGCCGCGTCATCCGGGACAACGGCCGAGCAGACGCCGCCAGCAGGTAGGCCGCCAGCACCGGCATCAGCAGGGGCTTGGTCGCGGTCGTCACCGCGGTGGCGTCCAGCGCCTGTCCCACGACGTGCACGCCGCTGAGCACGCCGTAGCCCAGCAGGAGCCACGCCGCACGAGTCATGGCCACAGTGTGGCCGACCCGGTCCGGCACGCAAGGATCACCCCATGAGCGTGCAGCGTCATCTCATCCTCCTGCGTCATGCGAAGTCCGACTGGCCGGCGGGCGTCCCGGACCGGCGGCGTCCGTTGGGAGACCGGGGACGCGCCGAGGCGCCGCAGGCCGGCCGCTGGCTGGCCGCGTCCGGGCTCGTCCCCGATCTGGCGCTCGTGTCCAGCGCGCTGCGCGCCCAGCAGACCTGGAACCTCGTGCGGGCCCAGCTCGAGACCGAGGTGCCGACCCGCATCGAGGACGCGCTCTACGAGACCGGCGTCGCCGGCATCCTCGAGCTGCTGCAGTCACTCGAGGACGCGGTCGCTACTGCGCTGGTCGTGGGCCACAACCCGGCCACGGAGAACCTCGCCCTGCTGCTCGAGGACGGGTCCGGCCCGACCGAGGACCGGGAGCGGATGGCCGGCAAGTACCCGACCAGCGCGATCGCCGTCCTGCAGCTGCAGGTGCCGACCTGGGCCGAGCTCGACGAGGACTCCGCCCGGCTGGTCAGCTTCGCCGTCCCACGCTGATCGTCGCAACGCCCCGGGACACCCGACGCCCCGGGACACCCGACGCCCCGGGACACCCGACGCCCCGGGACACCCGACGCCCCGGGACACCCCGACGTCCCGGGCGGGGTGTCACGTCAGCGGGGGCGCCGGGGTGGGAGTGCCGTCGGCCCGGTCGGCAGCCTCGACGTCCTCTCGACTGATGCCGAGCAGGTAGAGGATCGAGTCCAGGTAGGGCGCGGACACCGCCGCGTCGGCGGCAGCGCGCACCACGGGCTTGGCGTTGAAGGCGATACCCAGCCCGGCGGCGGCGATCATGTCGAGGTCGTTGGCGCCGTCCCCGATCGCCACCGTCTGCGAGAGCGGGACCCCCGCCTGGGCGGCGAACCGGCGCAGCGCGTCGGCTTTTCCCGCTCGGTCGATGACCGGCCCGACCAGCCGCCCGGTCAGCCGTCCGTCGGCGATCTCCAGCGTGTTGGCCGCAGCGAAGTCGAGCCCCAGCTCGGCGGCGAGGTGGTCGGTGATCTGGGTGAAGCCTCCGCTGACGATGGCGAACCGGTAGTCCAGCCGCTTGAGCGTGCGCACCAGGGTCCGCGCGCCGGGGGTGAGGACGACCTGCCGGCGCACCTCGTCGAGCACCGCGGCCGGCAGCCCCGCCAGCAGCCCCACCCGCGCCCGCAGCGACTGCTCGAAGTCCAGCTCGCCGCGCATCGCCGCCTCGGTCACCTTCGCGACCTGCTCGCCGACCCCGGCCCGCGCCGCGAGCATCTCGATCACCTCGCCCTGCACGAGGGTGGAGTCCACGTCCATCACGACCAGCCGGGTCGCGCGCTGGTGCAGCCCTGCTGGCTCCACCGCCACGTCGACCCCCAGTCGGGACGCCGTGGCGGCCAGGGCGGGTCGCAGCACGACCGCGTCGGCGCCGGACAGGTACATGCGGATCGAGGTCACCGGGTAGGCGGCGAGCCGAGTGATGCGGTCGATGTTGGCCCCGGCGTCGGCGATCTCGGCGGTCAGTCCGGCGACCGCGTCCGGCCGCAGCGGGCTGCCGAGGACCGTCACCACGACCCGTCCCCGTCGCGGCGGGGACGGGTCCCCCCAGCCGGTGGACGCCTCGAGATCCATGTCGAGGTCGTCGGCGGCGCGCCGGGCCACGGCGATGGCCCGCTCGAGCGTCGCGTCGTCGCGCCCCGCGGCCCCGGCCAGCAGCACGCCGAGCACCAGGCGTCCGCGGACCACCACCTGCTCGATGTCGACCACGTCCAGCGCGGACTCCTCCCCCTCGGCCAGCGCGGCGAACAGCCGCGTGGTCACCCCGGGCCGGTCTCGCCCGGTGATGGTGAGCAGCAGCGTCGGGGCCGGCGTGCCGTCGTCGGGGGGATCGGTGAGAGCCATCTCGGCCCGGAGGCTACCGGCCGACCGGAGCCAGGCACGCCCCCACAGCCGCCACCAGCGCCCGCCGGGCCGCCCTCTCCACCGCCCCCAACGCCGACCCCCGCGTCTGCGCCCCGAACGAGGTCAGCGCGCCCCCGGCGTCGCCCCGCCCGGCGTCGACGATCGCCAGCACCGCCAGCGCCTGGTCCGCCACACCCTGCGCCCGCGGCCCGGCAACGTCCGGGAGGCGCAGCAGCGCCGCCCCCTGCCGAGCACGGGACGCGGCGTCGCGTGCATCGCCTGCCCAGGGCACCATCTGCACCCGCGACAGCGCCTCGGCCGACTCGCGCAGCGCCTCCTTCATCTCGCGGTCGGCCTGACCGAGGGTCGGGACGTCCGGCCAGGCCGGCGACGCCGGCATCTCCCGCCACGTCACGCAGTAGCCCCGGTCTCCAGGCGTCCCGAACGCCGTCACGGCCGGGACGAGGGCCGGCACCGACCCGCCCGGCGGCACCGATCCCAGCGCGGCAGAGCCCACCACCGCCTCACCGGCGGCCAAGGCGGCCCGGTTGACCTCCGGCGGGCCGGTCAGTCCGAGCAGGTCACCGGGGACGGGCAACGCCAGACGCAGCCCGACCACCCCGCGGCGACCCAGGTCGCTGAGCCCCTCTGCCAGCTCGTCCGGTGCCGAGAACGGATCGCTGAGCAGCAGGTGCGGCTCGTCTCGACCCTCGACCTGCGCGACGACCCGGTCCAGCGGCTCCGCCCCGGACAGGAACGCCGTTCCCCAGGCAGCCAGCAGCGCGGCACGCAGAGGGGTCGCCATCCGGCCAGGGTAGGGCCGGGGTCCGTAGGGTGGACGCGTGGCCGCGCTCGAGCTCGCCGACGTCACCCTGCAGCGGGGAGGCCAACGGCTGCTCGACACCGTCAACTGGCGGGTGGAGGAGGACCAGCGCTGGGTGGTGCTCGGCCCGAACGGCGCCGGCAAGACCACGCTGCTGTCCATCGCGGCGGCTCAGGCGCACCCGACATCCGGGTACGCCGAGGTGCTCGGCGAGATCCTCGGCGCGGTCGACGTCTTCGACCTGCGGCCCCGCATCGGGCTGACCAGCGCGGTGCTCGCCGACCGCATCCCGAGGGACGAACGGGTGCGCGACCTCGTCCTGACCGCGGCGTACGCGGTCGTCGGACGCTGGCGCGAGCGTTACCAGGGCATGGATGCCGAGCAGGCCCAGGCCCTGCTGGACCGCATGGGCATCGCGCACCTGGCCGAGCGGACGTTCGGCACCCTGTCGGAGGGGGAGCGCAAGCGGGCCCAGATCGCCCGGGCGCTCATGACCGACCCCGAGCTGCTGCTGCTGGACGAGCCGGCTGCCGGGCTCGACCTCGGGGCCCGCGAGCAGCTCGTCGCCACGCTGGACGACCTGGCCGGCGACCCCGACGCGCCGACGATGGTGCTGGTCACCCACCATGTCGAGGAGATCCCGCCAGGGATCACGCACGCGCTGCTGCTGCGCCAGGGACGCGTCGTGGCCCAGGGTCCGGTCACGCAGACCCTGACCGGGCCGGTCCTGACCGAGTGCTTCGGCGTCCCCCTGCAGGTCGAGCGCCGCAACGGACGGTGGAGCGCCAGGACGCCAGGACCTGCCCTGGCACCGAACCCGGTCTAGCCTGATGCTGTGGACGGGTTGTTCGACTGGCTGGGCGACAACGCCTGGGCGGGGTGGCTCGCCCTGGCTGTCGTCCTCGGCATCGTGGAGACCACCACGCTCGACCTGGTGTTCCTCATGCTGGCCGGCGGCGCCCTCGCCGGGGCCCTCGCCGCGGCCCTCGGGGCGCCGCTGCTGCTGCAGGCCGTCGTGGCGATCGTGGCCACCGCCGCGTTGCTCGGCGTCGTGCGACCCATCGCCCAGCGCCACCTGCGCACACCGATCGAAGCCCGCACCGGCGTGGCCGCCCTGGTCGGCCGCGACGCACTTGTCACCCAGCAGGTGGACGCCCACCAGGGCCAGGTGAAGCTGGCCGGGGAGATCTGGTCGGCGCGGGCCTTCGACGAGCACGAGGTGATCCAGCCAGGGGAGAAGGTCCAGGTCGTGGAGATCGACGGCGCGACCGCGGTCGTCTTCCGGTCCGGGATGTAGCCGGGCCGCGCCCGCCGGACGCGGTCCTGGGTGGCAGACGCCACACGTAGTCGAGGAGAAGGAGACGAGACACCCATGACCATCGGAACCGCTGTCGGGCTGTTCCTCGCGTTCATGTTCGCCCTGCTGATCTTCGTGACGTTGCTGCGTTCGGTGCGCATCGTGCCGCAGGCCCGCGCGGGGATCGTGGAGCGGCTGGGCCGCTACCAGCGCACGCTCAACCCCGGCCTGGCGATCGTCGTGCCGTTCGTCGACCGGGTGCGGCCGCTGCTGGACCTGCGTGAGCAGGTGGTGTCCTTCCCGCCCCAGCCGGTGATCACCCAGGACAACCTGGTCGTGTCCATCGACACCGTCATCTATTACCAGGTGACCGACCCGAAGGCCGCCACGTACGAGATCGCCAACTACATCGCCGCCATCGAGCAGCTCACCGTCACCACGCTGCGCAACGTCATCGGCGGCATGGACCTGGAGCAGACCCTCACCAGCCGGGAGGACATCAACTCGGCACTGCGCATCGTCCTGGACGAGGCCACCGGCAAGTGGGGCATCCGGGTCAACCGCGTCGAGCTCAAGGCCATCGACCCGCCACCGTCCATCAAGGACGCCATGGAGAAGCAGATGCGCGCCGACCGGGACAAGCGTGCCGTCATCCTCAACGCCGAGGGTGTGCGGCAGTCGCAGATCCTCACCGCCGAGGGCCAGAAGCAGGCGGCGATCCTGGCCGCCGAGGGGCAGAAGGCGGCGGCGATCCTGTCCGCCGAGGCCGAGAAGCAGTCGGCCATCCTGCGCGCGGACGGTGAGTCGCAGGCCATCCAGACGGTGTTCCACGCCATCCACCGCGGCAACCCCGACCAGAAGCTGCTCTCCTACCAGTACCTGCAGATGCTCCCGAAGATCGCCGCGGGGGACGCCAACAAGGTGTGGGTGGTACCCAGCGAGCTGGGCAAGGCGCTCGAGGGGCTGGGGAACCTCGCCGGGGGGCTCGGCGCCGCTGCCGGCGGCCTGGCCGAGGTGGGCGAGCTGCCGGAGGACGTCCGTCGGCAGCAGCAGCTGGCGCAGGAAGCGGCCGCCGCCGCCAGCGCCGAGGCTGCGCAGGTCGTCCAGGCCGAGCTGCGGGCCGTCGAGGTGGCCGAGGCCGAACCGGGCAGCAGCTGAGCGGACACGGCGCTCGTCGCTGGCTGTTCGCCGACCAGCTCGGCCCGCACTTCGTCGACGGCGAGCAGCCGGTGCTGCTCGTGGAGTCCCGCGCCGTGTTCCGGCGCCGACGCTTCCACCGCCGCAAGGCCCACCTCGTGCTGTCGGCGCTGCGGCACCGGGCAGCCGAGCTGGGGGAGCGGGCCCGGCTCGTCCAGGCCGAGACCTACCGGGACGCGCTCGCTGAGATCGACGAGCCGCTGCAGGTGTGCACGCCCACGTCCTGGGCGGCCGAGGAGTTCGTCCGCAGCATGGACGGGGTGCAGGTGCTCCCTGAGCGCGGCTGGGTGCTGACACGCGACGAGTTCGCCGGCTGGGCGGGTGGGCGCAGGCGCCTGCTGCAGGAGGACTTCTACCGCGACGTGCGCCGTCGGGTCGGCGTGCTGGTCGAGCCGGACGGCTCGCCGGTCGGCGGGCGGTGGAACTACGACGCCGACAACCGCGAGCCACCGCCGCGCAGGGCGCGGCGGCTGGCCGACACCATCCCCCTGCCCGAGCCGTGGTGGCCGGTCGAGGACGACATCGACGCCGAGGTGCGCGACACCCTCGATCGCTGGGAGCGCGACGAGGGCATCGCGTTCGTCGGGTCGCCAGACGCCCAGAGCCCACGCCGCTTCGCCGTCACGCACGCCGAGGCCACCGCCGCGCTCGAGCACTTCGTGAGCCAGCGTCTCGGGGCCTTCGGGCCCTACGAGGACGCGATGCTCGCCGACGACGCCTGGATGGCCCACTCGCTGCTGTCGGTCCCGCTCAACCTCGGGCTGCTCGACCCGCTCGACGTCGTCCGGCGCGCCGAGCAGGCCTACCGGGACGGGCAGGCGGACCTGCCGTGCGTGGAGGGCTTCGTCCGGCAGGTGCTCGGGTGGCGGGAGTACGTGTGGCACGTCTACTGGCACACCGGCCCGGACTACCGCACGCGCAACACGCTGCACGCACACAAGGCGCTCCCGGACTGGTTCGCCGACCTGGACGCCGACGCGGTGACCGCGCGCTGCCTGTCGTCCGTGCTGGCCGGCGTGCGCGACGAAGGATGGGTGCACCACATCCCCCGGCTGATGGTGCTGGGCAACTGGGCGCTGCAGCGCGGGTACGACCCGGTGGCGCTCACCGACTGGTTCCACCGCTGCTTCGTCGACGGGTACGACTGGGTGATGGTGCCCAACGTCGTCGGCATGTCCCAGCACGCCGACGGCGGCCTGATGGCCACCAAGCCGTACACCTCGGGTGGGGCCTACATCAACCGGATGAGCGACTACTGCGCCGGCTGCGCCTACGACCCGAAGGTGCGGGTGGGGGAGCGGGCGTGCCCGTTCACCGCCGGGTACTGGGCGTTCCTGCACCGCAACGCCGGACGGCTGCGCGGCAACCACCGGATGGCCCAGCCGCTGCGCGGCCTGGACCGGCTCGTCGACCTGCCGCAGCTGCTGGAGCAGGAGGCCGCCCGCGGCGCCGACCCGCCCTGACCAGGCCGCGGCACCCCGCGTCGTCCTGACAGGATCACGGTGTGACGGTCGGCGAGTTCACCCTGGTCGAGGCGCTGCTCGTCGTCGTCGCCGGCCTCGCTGCCGGAGCTCTCAACGCGGTCGTCGGCTCCGGCAGCCTCATCACCTTCCCCACTCTCGTGGCGGTCGGCCTCCCACCGCTGGCCGCCAACGTCAGCAACACCGTCGGCCTCGTGCCCGGCGCGGTGACCAGCGTCTACGCCTACCGGCGCGAGCTGGTCGGGCTGCGCGCGACGGTCATGCGGCTGCTGTCGGCGACGGTCAGCGGCGCCGTGCTGGGCGTGGTGCTGCTGCTGGCGTTCCCCGAGTCGGTGTTCGAGGCGATCGTCCCGGTGCTGGTCGGGTTGGCCGTCGTGCTCGTCCTGGTCCAGCCGTGGGTGGCCCGACGCCTGGCCGTGCGTGGGCCGCGGGCCGGTACCGCACCGTGGCTGTGGGTCGCGGTCGGGCTCACCGGCGTGTACGGCGCGTACTTCGGGGCTGCGCAGGGCGTGCTGCTCATCGGGGTGCTGGGGATGGGCACGCTGCTCGGCCTGCAGCAGGTCAACGCGGTCAAGAACGTGCTCGCCGGCACCGCGAACCTGGTTGCGGGGGTGGTGTTCGCCTTCGCCGCGCCGGTCGACTGGACCGCGGCGCTGCTCGTGGCGCTCGGCGCATCCGTGGGTGGCCTGCTCGGGGCCCGCATCGCGCGGCGACTCCCCGTCCCCGTGCTGCGCGGCGTCGTGGTGGCCGTCGGCGTCGCCGCGCTCGTCCTGCTGCTCGTGGGGTGACCGGCTCGGTCACGAGCGCAGCGTCAGGGCGACCCGCGCTCGGTCCGCAACGACGCCGTCCTGCACCAGGGCGACCCAGCCGCCGCGAGTCAGGACGACCTCGATGAGCTCGTCCACGACGTCGTCGATGGCCCCCAGCTCGGCCGGGTCCCGGGTCGGCGTCAGCTCGTCGCCGTCATCGCTGAGCCACGCCGGGTAGAAGAATCCCTCCTCGACGGCCAGCATCTCCGGCCGCTCCCAGCGGGAGGCGCGCCAGCACGCGTCGATGCCCAGCACCGCACGGCCCTGCCCGCGACGGGTGGCGACCAGTTCCATGGCCTCGGCCTCTCGGCTGAGCAGGTAGCCCTCCATCACCAGCCGGATGCGGTCGGACAGATCCGGCAGAGGGGTCCGCAGATGGTTGCCGGGGATCACCCCGGCCAGTCGGTGGGTGTTCGCCGAGAGCCGCCGGAACGTCGACGCCGTCGGCTCGGTCGCCGCGATGACGACCGGGGCGGGATGCAGCCGCAGGTAGGCGCCCATGGCCTGGTCCACCTTGCGCAGGAACCTCTCGCCCGACACGCCCGCATCCTCGGCACGCAGCGGGAACGCGGTCGCTGGTACCGGGGACAGATGGCCGAGGGACCCGTCGAAGAGCCGCGCCTCGTCGGCGGACAGCAGCAGCAGCACGTGCCTCGGGGTGCGATGCAGAGCCCGCACGAGGTCCCGGGTCGCGAAGGTGGGGTCGACGACGCACCTCGGCTCGACCGGGATGGGCAGGTCCACGGCCTCGGCTGCGTCAGCGTTGACGAACAACGCCAGGCCGGCCTGGACAGGGCGGTCGAGCACAGCGGTCACCGCGTCGTCCAGGTGGCGTAGCGTCTGCTCCCCGGCCGGCGGTGCCTCCTCGCGAACACGCGTCCGGGCCTGTGCGGCCAGCCGTTCCAGAGCGATGCGGTCAGTGTCGCTGAGTCGCTGCCCGGGGGTGGTCGGCAGCAGCAGAGAGATGCACGGATACCCCCGCGCCGACTGCAGGGATACCACCGCGGCGGCGTCGAGGCTCCGAAGGCGGAGTGCAGTGGTGGGCAAGGGGTCCTCCTCGAGGTGTAGGGTCCACGGCTCCTCGAGGTCTCCCCCACGGCTGCTCACATCGAACTGCCGGCCGACCGCCGGGTGCGCAGCACCGTGCTGACGACGGTCGGGCCAGGAGGGGTACTCGCCTTTCGGTAGAAGAGAGAGTAACGAATCAAGGTTCTGGTGTAAACCCCCTTGCCACGCGGCCGGGGTCAGGGCCGGCGGGCGGCGTGGAAGTCCGGCGGACGCTTGGCCAGGAACGCCTCGACCCCCTCGGCGTACTCGGCACTCGTCCAGGACTGGTGGTAGAGCGCGAGCACCTCCTCGTCCTCGTCGGTACGTCCGGCGACCGCACGGTCGATCATCGTCTTGCCGCCACGCAGCGACACCTGCGCGCGGGAGGCCACCGTCCGGGCCAGCCCGTACGCGCGATCGGCCACCTCGTCGTCGGGAACGACCTCGTGCACGAGGCCGATCCGCAGCGCCACCTCGGCCGAGACGAGCTCGCCGGTCAGCAGGATCCAGCGGGCCCAGGCTGCCCCGACCGTCTCGACGAGGCGCGCGGTCGAGGGCAGGGCGTAGATGATGCCGAGCTTGGCCGGTGTCACCCCGAACCGGGACGACTGCCCGCACACCCGCAGGTCACAGGCGATGGCCAGCTGGGTCCCCCCACCGATCGCGAACCCCTCCACCAGCGCCACCGTCGGTTTGGGGAACCGGACCACCGCCTGCTCGCCGGCCTCGACGGCCAGGCCGTAACGCTCGGCCCCCTCCGGGTCCGAGCGCAGCGTGGTGAACTCGGCGATGTCGGCGCCGGCACTGAACGGCCCGCCCGGGGTTCCCCGCATCACCACGACGTCGACGTCGTCGTCCTCGGCGAGCACCGGCATGAGCCTGCCGAACGCCTGCCACATCGCGTAGGAGATCGCGTTGTGCTTGGCCGGACGATGCACCTCGATCGTGGCCACCCCCTGCTGCGTGCTCACTCTCAGGTGCTCGGCGGCCTCGCCCAGTGCGTGCTCGACAGCGGCGTCCATGGTCGTCATCGAACCAGGCACCGTGGCCCGGGGCCCCAGCGGACCGGGCCCTAGGCTGGGGACGTGGGGCTCAAGGCGGCGTTCGCGGCAGCGGGGTGGCGGGACGGGGCCGTCACCGCCGAGCGGGCTGTCGCCATGCTCCCCAGCGGCGGGCACGTGTTCATCAGCAGTGCCTGTGCCACCCCCACCACGTTCCTCGCCGCGCTCGAGGCCGCCGCGAACGAGCACCCCGGGGTGCGCCTGCACCACTACATGACCCGCGCCGCCCCCGACCACCCCCGCAAGCCGGTGCTGCGGCACCGGACGCTGTACCTGTCGCACGACATGCTGCCCATGCTGTCCAGCGGCAAGGTCGACTACATCCCGCTGATCCTGCGGGACGTGACGCGGCTGACCCACCTCGGGCGGCTGAGCATGCACGCCGCCGTCGTGCAGGTGTCCGAGCCCGACGCTGCGGGGATGTGCAGCCTCGGTGCGTCGGTCGGGCTGAGCCCGACGATGATCGAGGCCGCTCCACTGGTCATCGCCGAGATCAACCCGGCCATGCCGCGCACCCGGGGGGAGACCCTGGTGCCCTTCGACGCCTTCGACGCGGTGATCGAGGTCGAGCCGCGCATGCTCGTCTACGAGCCCAAGAGCCAGTACGGCGACGTCGTCAAGAGGTTGGCCGAGTACGTCGCCCGGCTCGTCCCGGACGGCGCGACCCTGCACACCGGGCCGGGGATGCTCACCAGCGAGGTGCTGTCTCGGCTGGACCGGCACCGTGACCTCGGCGTGCACAGCGACGTCATCTCCGACTCGGTGATCGACCTGATGGAGGCCGGCGTCATCACCGGCCGGTACAAGTCGATGTCCCGCGGGCGGGTCGTGGCCAGCTATGCGATGGGGACGCAGCGGCTCTATGACGCCATCGACAACAACAAGGCGTTCACTTTCCGCCCGATCGAGCAGATCAGCGACCCCGAGGTGGTGGCCCGGCAGAACCGCATGGTGTCGATCACCCAGGCCTCCTCGGTCGACCTCACCGGGCAGGTGTGCGCGGAGTCACGCGACGGCAGGCCGTTCGGTGGAGTGGCCTCCACGCCGATGTTCCACTACGGCGCGGCCCGCTCCCAGGGTGGCCGGGCCATCGTGTGCCTGGCGTCCACCGACGCCGAGGGTCGCTCGAGCATCAAGGGGGTGCTCGGTGCGAACGAGCCGGTGACCATCCCGCGGTACGAGGTGCACTGGATCATCACCGAGTACGGGCCGGCGTTCCTGTACGGGTCGACCACCCGGCAGCGAGCCGTGGCGCTGATCGAGATCGCCCACCCCGACCATCGCGACGAGCTGCTCGCGCAGGCCAAGGAGATCGGCCTCCTCCCCGCGGACCAGCAGCTGCGCAGCCGCCGCTCGTACCCGGTTGAGGAGGAACGCACGATCCACCTCAACGACGGCAGGCCGGTGCTCATCCGCCCCACCCGGGCCACTGACGCCCCGCTGCTGCAGGACCTGTTCTACCGGCTCAACGCCGAGGACGTGCGCACCCGGTTCTTCCGCAACCTGTCCACGCTGACCCGGCAGATGGCCGAGCACCTGACCAGCGTCTCCTACGACCAGGAGATGGCCTTCGCCGCAGTCATCGGCGAGGAGGAGCACGAGCGCATCATCGGCACGTCCTCGTACTACCTCGACCCGTCCACCCGCCTCGCCGAGGTCGCCTACCTGGTCGACACCGACTTCCAGCGCAAGGGCCTCGGCAAGGCGCTGCACGCCCGCACCATCCAGTACGCCGCCGCCCACGGGATCCGCGGGTTCACCGCCGACGTGCTCGGGGACAACCACGCGATGATCACGGTGTTCACGCACGGGCCGGGCAAGCTGGAGATGAAGACCCGCTACGGCGTCACCGAGATCGTGCTGGAGTTCGCCGCGCTCGACGAGGTCAACGCCGAGCTGCAGATGGTCTGAATGATCCATCTCGTCGAGGTCACGTGGCTGGACGACCCCCGGCTCGACGACTACCGCAACCTGAGGGACGTGACGCTGCGTACGCGTCTGGAGGCCGAGCACGGGCTGTTCATCGCCGAGGGCGAGAAGGTCATCCGCCGCGCCGTCGAGGCCGGCTACCCGGTGCGCTCGCTGCTCATGGCCCCGCGGTGGGTCGACTCGCTGTCCGACGTGCTGGACGAGGTGGACGCGCCCTGCTTCGTCGCGTCCGAGACGCTCGTCGAGCAGGTCAGCGGGTTCCACGTCCACCGCGGCGCGCTGGCGTGCCTGGAACGCTGGCCGCTGCCCTCGGTCGAGCAGGTGCTGGACGGGGCACGCCGGGTGCTCGTGCTCGAGGACATCGTCGACCACACCAACGTCGGGGCGATCTTCCGCAACGCCGCCGCCTTCGGCATGGATGCCGTCCTGCTCAGCCCGCGCTGCGCCGACCCGCTCTACCGCCGCTCGATCAAGGTGGCGATGGGCACGGTGTTCGCCGTGCCGTGGACCCGGCTGGACGACTGGTACGCAGGCCCCGACCTGCTGCGCTCGCTGGGCTTCCAGGTGCTGGCGCTGACGCCGGCCGCGGATGCTGGTGACATCGCCACGGTCACGCTCGGCGAGAAGGTGGCCCTGCTCCTCGGCTCGGAGGGCCACGGCCTGTCCCGGCGCTGGCTGGAGGCCGCCGACGAGACGGTCCGCATCCCCATCGCTGAGGATGTGGACTCTCTCAACGTCGCGGCCGCCTCAGCGGTGGCCTGCTACGCCCTGGTCCGTTCGTGAACATCATGTTTCGTTTGGTTATGACCGTTGACGAAACGGGAACTTCGGAGCACGCTTGGGGGACTTTCGGCCCTAGACAGGAGTCGCCGTGCGCCGAGTTCTCGCCTCTGTTGCAGCCGCTGCCACTGCCCTGGTGGGCGCCATCGCCTTAGCCGGCCCCAGCACGGCACAAGATCCACCCCTACCACCCGCTGGCACCATCACCCTGAAGACCGGCAACAGCAACTCGTTCACCTACGCTCCCCCAATCGGAGGGTCGTCGTTGGCTGCTCAAGTGGTCAGGAACAGCGGCACGGTCCCGTGCAACGCGACGACGCCGGGCTTCATCGCCGTGACCGGCATCGCTGGGACTGCCGCGCTGCCTGGAGACCCCGCGTGCTTCGGCTTCCTCGGCTTCGGCGTCGGCCCTGGTGGGTCGCCGCTCAACCTGCGTCCCAACACCGATGCAGTTGCCGGCGAGGCCTTGGTGCTGACCTTGGCGAGGGAGCTCGCTGATTTCGAGTTCGCATCCTTCACTCTCGACATCGAAGCGATGAACGCTCCTCTCCCCGCCGTGACCGGGAACCCGCCTGAGCTTGTGGTCGAGGTTAGGGACTCCGCGAATCCTTCAGTGACCCCCCTCCAGTCGATTCCCGTGCAGCTGGACGTACGAGTGCCGAACATCAGCCTGCCTAACTTCAGGGTCCCGGTGACTGCGATCGCAAACCCGGGGGACCAGCTGGTCCTCCGCCCGCAGGGCAACATCCGGTTCCAACTCGAAGGCGACACGAACGACATCGGGTCGATCTTCAAGCTGACTGACGTCGGCACGATTCCCGCTGGTGGCGATGTTGTGCTGGAGGACGAGTCCGGTGCCACCGCAACGATCATCAACCCGAGCGGTGACCCCGTCCCCTACGTCCAGCAGCAATGCCTGCCGAGCACTGGCGAGGAATGCGTGGAGTTCAAGCTACTCGGCGGAGACTTCTATCGACTGACAGTCTTCGCATCGGTACCGGTCAACGATGCAGGGGATCAGAACACCTGGGACGGACTGATCGACTTCGGATCGGGCACCTTCGCACTCGGCCAGTTGTCCGCCGACTGCGTGATCACTCCGGACGACGAAACGCCACAAGCCTGCATCACGCAGTTCTTCTACCCGGACCCCAAGGACGGATCGGGCAACCCCGCGCTTGAGGGGGATACGACGTCAACCCAGTACCGGACTGACGTCTGGGACCTCTACGTGCAGGACCCCAGGCTGCGGTAGCGGCGACGGTTGGCTCACCCCGCCTTCCGTCGGGGAGGCGGGGTGAGGGCATCGATACGCTGCCGCGTCACACCCAGCCGGGTGAGCTCGTCCGCCGCCTGGCAGATCTCGGCCTCACGATCGTCCGCTTCCATGGACTCGTCCGTAAGGGCCACGATTACGCGTAGCAGTGTGCTCTCGAAGAAGAGCCCCTGCTCCTCCGCGATGACCAGGCCCGCGCGGGCGACAGCCGTGGCGTCATCAAGGTGTCCGCTGCCACTCAGGGCAAGAGCCCTTGCGCGCGCCGCCATAGGGGCGAACACGGCCGCGGCATCAGCAGCGTCCCGTTCCGCCTCATCCAGGACCCGGAGTGCCCCGACGCCATCCCCCATGGCAACAAGGGCCTCTGCTTGAGCGGTGGCCGCTTCGAAGGACCCGTCAGGATGACCTGTGGCCTGCAACTTCTCTCGCCAGGTGTCGAGGAGGGCGTGCGCATCCTCGCTGTGACCCCTCGCGGTCAGCAACCGGCCGTAGAGGATGGCGGCGAACCCTGCGACTGAGGTCAGTCCTGTGGATGTCAACACCCTCAAGGCGTCCAGGAGGACCGGTTCGGCTTCGTCGTAGTGGCCCTGATTGAGCAGCACCTCCCCAAGGTTGCTCTGCGTGACGGCGGCCCCGGAGACGTCACCCATCCTGGTCGCCACGGCTGCCGCTTGCCGGTAGAGGTCCGCTGCCTCGTCCCATCGTCCATCGAAGTACGCGATGGCTCCGAGGTTGCTCATGGTCGTCGACTGGCCTTCGAGGTCTCCGGCAGCAGCGTGGATCGGTAAGGCGAGGCGGTAGTAGGTGCCTCGCTCGGATCGTCCCTGCATCGTCATCGAGGAGTCCAGCGCCATGTACGCCCGGGCGAGAGCGGTGTCGTCGTCGCTCGCCTCGGCCAGGCGGATGGCCTCGAGGGCCTCACGTTCCGCCTCGTGGTGCCGGTCCTGCAGGGTGAGGAGTTGAGCACGCGTGGCCACCGCAGTCGCCACCACCCGTGCGGCTGCACGCCCCCGCTGCTCGTGGGCGATCTTGGCCGCCTGGGTCAGATCCCGGTAGGCGGCCTTGTGGCGCTGCGCTCGCTCGTTGGCACGGGCACGCCTGATCAGCACCTTTGCGCGTGCTACGCCATCGCTTGCCACCCGGTGTGCACTGCCGAATGCCTTGACGGCATCGGGGTACCTGCCGAGGTTCAGCAGGCTATCTCCGAGCGCCTCCCACGTTGCCACCAGCGTGGTCGGATCGTCGTAGCCGATTCGTGTGGCAGCAGCCAGGGCCCGCTCGTACTGCGCCACGGCCTCGGCGTTGGCGTAGGCCGCCCGGGCCTGGTTGGCAGCCGCGCGACCCCAGCGCCACGCCTGCTCGTGGTCACCGCCCATGGAGAAGTGCAGGGCGAGGTTGTCCGCGTACTCCTCAGGACGGTTCCCCGCACGCTTGAGCGTCGAGTCTGCGGCGAGCAGGTGGTACTGACGCCGTCGCTGAAACGGGAGGCTGTCGTAGGCCGCATCCCGCAGCAGCGCGTGACGGAAGCGCAGGCGGCCCTTGCCGTCGGGCTCGAGGATGTCGGCCAGCTCCTTCCGGGTGGCGTCGTCGAGCGCCACCTCCTCGTCCCCGAAAAGATCCTTGAGCACCGCGACCCGGAACGACCGGCCGAGGACTGACGCGCGGCGAACGACTCGGCGGGCCAGCGGCGACAGCGAGTCGATCTGGGCGGCGACCATGCCCTCCAGCGAGGACGGCAGGGCGTCGATGTCGCCGTGCTCGCGCAGCCCTCGAAGCGTCTCCTCGAGGAAGAGCGGGTTGCCCGCGACGCGGTTGACCACGGCCTCCAGGTCGTGCGGGCGCAGCGGCGCTGCCGCCGTGCCCTCGATGACCAGGGATCGGACGGCGGCCTCGTGAAGTCCGCCCAGCGGGATCTGCTCGCCGCTGGTGGGGCGGTAGCCGGCGTCCTCGTCGCGGCGGGCGGCAAGCAGCAGCCAAGGGCGGCTCTCGGTCTCCCGCTCGAGCCGGGACAGTAGCGCCGCGGTGGCCTCGTCGGCGTAGTGGGCGTCGTCGAGAGCGATCACCATCGGGCCGCCGGCAAGCACCTCGATCAGGCGGAAGAGCGCGTCGGCGGTCCGGTCGGGGCGGAACTGCGGGTCGAGGTCGCGGGTGGCGTCGGTGTCGGCGACCGGGATCGCCAGCACGTCACCGATCAGCGGTAGCCACGGCTCGAGGTCGGGCGCGAACAGCGGGACGGTCTCGGCAAGCCAGGCGGAGAGCTCGACCGCATCGGCCCGGTCGAGGCCGAGCAGCCGCCTCAGCGGGTCGCGCAGCGGCCGGTAGGGGGTGGCCGCGCCGTAGGGCTCGGCGCGCGCCTGGACCGACGGGGTGCGGTCGTGGGCAGCCAGAACCTCGCGCAGCAGCCGGGTCTTGCCGATGCCGGCCTCGCCGGCGATGGTGACCACGCGCCCGCGACCCTCCGCGAGGCCGGCGTAGGCGTCGTCGACCTGCTGCAGCTCCTTGTCGCGCCCGAGGAACGGCAGCGTGCCCAGCCCGCGGGGGGGACGGGTGCCCGACTCCTCGCCCACCACGTACGCCGTCACCGGGCGCGACTTGCCCTTGACCATGAACGGCTCGACGGCCTGCGTGCTGAACAGCGTCTGGGCGGCATCGAGGGTGGCCGGGGTGGCCAGCACCTGGCCGGGCTCGGCCTTGGCCATGACTCGGGCGGCCAGGTTGACCGTGTCGCCCATGACCGTGAGGGTGGCGCGCTCGAACGAGCCGATGGCGCCGGCGAACACGTGGCCGCGGCTCACCCCCGCGCGCACGGCGATCGGCCAGGCCTCGTCCAAGCTGCGGGTGACGATCGAGCGGGTGGCGCGCAGCAGCCGGCCCTGGTCGTCCTCGGCGGTGGTGGGGAAGCCGGCGACCATGATGACCTTGCCGCCGTCCTCGGCCAGGTCGGTGGCCAGGAACGTCACCCCCTCGGCGTCGGCGGCGTCCTGCGCGGCCAACACCAGCGCGTGCAGCGCCTGCGCGGCGGGCTGGTGGCCCTCCCGGTCGAGCAGCCCGTCGATGCCGGTGTAGCGGACGAACGACACCCCGACCGTGCGGTGCTCGGACTCCGGTTCCGCGGCGCTGAGGAACCGCCGTAGCGCCGTCGGCACGTACATGTCGGCGTGGCCGCCGTCGGGACGCAGGTGCGGCTCGGGCATGTCGGCGTGCGGGCGACGCCAGCGCAGCAGGCAGCCGGGACCGAGCGGTTCGCCCAGCGCGTTGCGGGGGAGCGCCGCGGCGGTGCGCGGCCCGAGCAGGATCTGCCCGGCGCTGGCGGTCGCCTCCAGCTCGGCGACGGCCGTCGTGGCCGGCCCAACGATCACCAGCTCGCGGTGCGAGCGTCCCACCAGGAACAGGTCGACCTCGCCGGTGTGCACCCCGACCGACATGCGCAGCCGCAGCCGCCCGGCCGGGCTGGGGTACTTCGCGGTCTGGGCCAGCGCGGAGCGCATCTCCACGGCCGCACATGAGGCCTGCACGGCATGGTCGGGGCCGGTGAACAGCAGGAACAGCGCATCCCCGCCGAACTTCAGCAGCGTGCCGCCGCGTGCCGCCGCCAGGCCGAGCATCGTGCCGAACACGACGTTGAGCACGTCGGTGAGCTGCTCGGCGCCCACCTTGCCGCGCTGCGCCAGCCGCTCGGACAGCGCGGTGAAGCCGGACACGTCGACGAAGACCAACGTCCCGTCCACGTGCCGGTGCATCGGCCGAGGCTCGATCGCGTCCTCGCCCGGCCACGACAGCGCCGTGCCGGGGACGAAGCGGCGAAGATCTGGCACGGGTCAACTCTTGCGTATCGCAGCGTGATCGTCAGCCCGCGAGCCGCTTCGGCGCGCGCGTCACACCGACCCTTGGCATGCCTTGGGCCCGCCCGGGACCTGCCCCGGGGTGACCCACGGCGGGTTTGTTGCGGGGGCGAGGCCGGGCTGCACGCGCCGGGTC
>CAYHHE010000019.1:0-39996 GCA_964356295.1 uncultured Actinomycetes bacterium
CACCACGAACCGCCCCTGATCACAACCCGCACACGATCACGAAGCGTGGGGCCAGCGCGCCCTCCTAGCGCCGCTGCCGGCGCCCGGGCTCCCACAGCACGTCGGCGACCGTCCCGTCCGGGCCGCGGTTGGCGTAGCGGCACAGGATGAACAGCAGGTCCGAGAGCCGGTTGAGGTAGGTCGCCGGCACCGCGTTCATGTCCTCGCCGTGCGCGTAGAGCGCCGCCCAGGTGGCGCGCTCGGCACGTCGCACCTGCGTGCGTGCCACGTGCAGCAGCGCCGCCCCTCCGCTGCCGCCGGGCAGCACGAAGGAGCGCAGCGGGCTGAGGTCGGCGTTGAACCGGTCGCACTGCTGCTCCAGCCACGTCACGTAGTCCTCGTGGACGCGCAGCGGGGGCACCTCGGGGTTCTCAGTGACCGGGGTGCACAGGTCGGCACCGACGTCGAACAGGTCGTTCTGGACCGTGAGCAGGACCTCGACCACATCCACCGGCAGGTCGCCCAGGGCCAGTGCGACGCCGATGGCAGAGTTGGCCTCGTCCACGTCCGCGTAGGCCTCCAGTCGTGGGTCGGTCTTGCGCACGCGACTGAAGTCGCCGAGCGCCGTCGTCCCGTCGTCGCCGGTACGGGTGTAGATCCGCGTCAGGTTCACCACGATGCCCAGCCTAGAGCCCCGCCTAGGATCGTCCGGTGCTCACGCGACCGCGTCCTGAACGACTACGGGTGCGAGGCGGCGCCCACCTTCGGGGCTCGGTGCGTGTGTCGGGTGCCAAGAACAGCGCCCTGAAGCTGATGGCCGCCTCGCTGCTGGCGCCGGGACGCAGCGTCCTGCACGACGTGCCGGACATCCTCGACGTCGGGTACATGGCGGCGATGCTGGAGAACCTCGGGTGCGGCGTGCTGCGCGACAACGGGTCGGTGGTCATCGACGTCCCCGGCGACGGTGCGCTGACCCATCGAGCGCCCTACGGCCTCGTCCGGAGGTTGCGTGCCTCCATCGCCGTCCTCGGGCCGCTGGTCGGCCGGCTCGGCGAGGCTCAGGTGGCCCTGCCTGGAGGGGACAACATCGGCTCCCGAGGTCTGGACATGCACCTGTCCGGCCTGGAACGCCTCGGCGCCAACGTGGCTGTCGAGCACGGCAACGTCGTGGCCCGGGCACCGGCGGGGTTGCGTGGGTCCAGCGTGTTCCTGGACTTCCCCAGCGTCGGCGCCACGGAGAACCTGCTGATGGCCGGCGTCCTTGCCCGCGGGACGACGGTGATCGAGAACGCCGCACGTGAACCGGAGATCGTCGACCTGTGCAGCATGCTTGCGGCCATGGGTGCCCGCATCGACGGGGCCGGCTCGTCGACTGTCGTGGTCCACGGCGTATCGGGCCTGCACCCGGTCGAGCACGTCGTCGTGCCGGACCGCATCGTCACCGGCACCTGGGCAGTGGCTGCCGTGATGACCCGGGGCGACATCACGATCACCAACGCGCGGCCGGAGCACCTGGAGATCGTCGTGGACAAGCTGTCCTGGTCCGGCGCGCAGCTGCGGGCGATCGAGGACGGGATGCAGGTGACGATGGTCGAGCGCGCCCGGGCCTTCGACGTGGTCACCCTGCCGTACCCGGGGTTCCCGACGGACCTGCAGCCCATGGTGGTCGCCCTCAACGCGGTCGCGGACGGGACGGCCATGATCACCGAGAACGTCTTCGAGTCCAGGTTCATGTTCGTCAACGAGCTGGCACGCCTGGGCGCCGATGTCCGCACCGAGGGGCACCACGCGGCCGTCCGGGGCAAGCCGGTGCTGTCCGGCGCTCCGGTTGCCGCCACCGACATCCGAGCCGGCGCCGGGCTGGTGCTGGCCGGGCTGGTGGCCGACGGGGAGACCCTGGTGACGGCGGTCCACCACATCGACCGGGGGTACCCGGACTTCGTGCCACAGCTGCAGGCGTTGGGGGCCGACGTGCGGCGGGAGCCCGACGAGGTCTCCGACTACGACTGAGCCCTGGGCCGGCGCCGGCCGACCGGCTCAGCCGCCCGGACGCGTGCCGAGTACCCCCTGGGCACGGGCCAGGTCGGCAGGCCACACCAGGATCCGCAGACCATCGGTGGTGCGGGCCACGTTGCAGGCGATCCCCGCTGCGGCCAGGGCAGTGCGCATCCGTTCCGCGTCCTGCCCCGTGATGGGCTCGGCAGCCGGGACGAGCAGCCCGTAGTCGGTCGGTGCTCCCGGCTGTGCCGGCGGCGTGACCAGGCTGTGCCCCCGGGAGAACCCCCACCGCAGGATGAGGACCAGGACCACCAGTCCCAGGACCGCGATGATCGGCCCGTAGGTGTAGGAGAAGCTCCCCCAGCCCGGCACGGGGCAATTCTGCTCGTGGGTCGGCCTGCTGGCGAGCGGGCGGCGGGCGTGGACACGCCGATGCAACTCAGTTGTCACACGTGTCACAGTGGGCTCTCTAGTCTCGGCCTGGACGATCCGGCTCCCTTCCCCTGGCACGGAGGCATCGATGGTGGACGTCGTGGAGACCGCCGGCGGCCTTCGGGTGTCGGGCATGCTGGACGTCCGCAGCGTGTCCGAGGTGCGCACGGCCTTGTACCGGGTGCTCGAGGGCTCGACTGGTGACATCGCCATCGACCTATCCAGCCTGGACGCACTCGATGCCACTGGGCTGGCGGTGATCGTCGCTGCGCACCGGCGTGCCGTGGCCCAGGGCCGCCAGCTCGTCCTGCACGGTGTGCGGCCGTCGCTGGCCCGGGTGCTCGCCGTCACCCGGCTCAACCGAGTCCTCGTGGTCAACCGCGCGAGCGCCTCCGGCTCGACCGCCGCCTGAGGGACGCCGACGGTCAGACCAGGTCGTCCAGGAGGGCGGCGACGTCGTCGGCGCATCCCCAGGACAGCGTCACGCCGGCTCCGCCGTGGCCGTAGCAGGCCACGACGGGCACGTCGTCGACGGGCCGGACGACCTCCAGGCGCACCGTAGTGCGTCCCGGACGCAGCCCCACCCGGATGTCAACCAGCCTGGCGTCACGGAGGGCGGGAACCAGGGCTCGGCAGCGCCGCAGGATGTCCCGGGACGTTGCGGGGTCGGGATCGGTGCCCCAGTGGTTCGGCTCGGCCGTGCCGCCGCACACGACCACGCAACGACGGGGCACCACGTAGGTGGGTGAGGCAGGGTCCGACTCGTCCAGCACCCACTCCTCGAGGCCAACCTGCTCCAGGAGGACCACCTGCCCGCGGATCGGTCGCACGTTCGGGTCGTCGAGCAGCGCGCCCGAGCCGAGCCCGGCGCACACCACGACGGCGTCCGTGGTGTGATCGACGTCACGAAGGCTGTCTCGCGTGATCGGGTCGCACTCCTCGACGACACCACCGGCGCAGATCACCTGGCGGGTGAGCCAGGGCAGGTAGACCGACATGTCGGCCACGGGAGCGAGGAAGGACCATCCCGCCGAGGGCTGCGCGCTAACGGTGCTGGGCGGGTCCAGCACGGCGAAGCCCTCGACGTCGGCGTGCCAGTCGGGCGGGTCCTGGGCTAGGCCCCGCAGGTCCCGTCCTCCTCTGAGGTCGACCCCGGACTCCGGGGCGGTCCTGGCCAGGTCGGCGAGCGTGCGGTACGTCGCGGCGCCCCAGCGGCGCGTCGCCTCGGCAGGAGCCGCAAGGTAGGGGTACCAGAGCGCTGCTGCCACCGACGACGTCGTCGCGGCTCCGGTCCGGTCCCCCCGAACCCTCACCTGATGACCTCGTGCCAGCAGGCGCTGCGCCACCGAGAGACCCACCACGCCGGCGCCGAGTACCTCGACCCGCATCAGAACAGCCGGGTCGCCGGGTCGTCGAGACCGCGCAGAGCGTCGTAGTCGATCACGGTGCAGGCGATGCCGCGGTCAGCGGCCAGCGTGCGCGCCTGGGGCTTGATCTCCTGGGCAGCCAGCACGCCGCGTACCGGGGCGAGGAGGCGATCGCGGTTGAGCAGGTCGAGGTAGCGCGAGAGCTGCTCCACCCCGTCGATCTCACCTCGGCGCTTGACCTCCACGGCGACCGCCATCCCTGTCCCGTCGCGGCAGAGCAGGTCCACCGGGCCGATCGGGGTCGGGTACTCGCGCCGGACGAGCTGCCAGTCCTCGCCGAGGGTGGCGACGTGCTCGGCGAGGAGTCGTTGCAGGTGCGCTTCCACACCGTCCTTGACCAGCCCCGGATCGGGCCCGAGCTCGTGCGAGCTGTCGTGGAGGACCTCCAGCAGGATGATGCGCAAGGTCTCGCCGGCCGCGTTCGACACCGTCCAGACGTCGGTCCCGTCCGGCTGCCGCTCGGTGGTGGTGCGGCACGGCGGACTCATCCAGTTCAGCGGCTTGTACGCGCGGTCGTCGGCGTGGACCGACACCGAGCCGTCGGCCTTGACCAGCAGCAGTCGCAGCGCCGGGGCGAGGTAGGCCGACAGGCGCCCGGAGTAGTCGACCTCGCACCGGGCCACCACCAACCGCACGGCGCCGCACGTTACCCGCCAGGTGCCGGTCGTGGGCAACCTCACCGCCACAGCGGGACGGGGCCGTGCAAGACTTCCCGCATGGCCAGGGAATTCGCGCAGGTAGGTGTCGTCGGGCTGGGTACGAACGGGGCAGGGATCGCCGAGGTCCTCGCTCGCCACGGAATCGAGGTCGTCGGGGTGGAGGGCGACCAGGCCAGCGCCGAGGAGGCTCGTGCGCGCATCGAGAGGTCCGTGGCGCGAGCCGTCGAGCGCGACAAGCTCGACTCGGCGGAGGGGGAGGCGCTGCTCGGGAGGATCACCGTCGGCACCGAGCTGTCCGCTCTGAGCACCTGCATGCTGGTCCTCGAAGCGGTGCCAGAGCGGCTCGAGGTGAAGAAGCGTCTGTTCTCCGAGTTGCACGAACTGCTCCCGGAGGAGGCGATCCTCGGGACCAACACGATGGCCCTGTCGGTGACCGAACTGGCGGTGTCGACCGGTCGGCCTCAGCGCGTGATCGGCACGCACTTCTTCAACCCGGCGCAGGTGGTGCCGTTCATCGAGGTGGTCACCACCGTGGTGACCGACCCGAGTGTCGTGCAGGACGTGGTCGCGCTGGCCGAGCGACTCGAGAAGCAGCCGGTGGTGTGCGGGGACAGGGCCGGCTTCATCGCCAACGCCTTGCTGTTCGGCTACCTCAACCATGCCGTGCGCATGTTCGAGGAGCGCTACGCCTCCCGCGAGGACATCGACGCCGCGATGATCTACGGCTGCGGCTACCCCATGGGTCCGCTGGCGCTGCTCGACCTCATCGGGCTCGACACGGCCTTCCAGACCCTGGAGACGATGTACCTGCGCTCCGATGACCGGCTGCACGCCCCGGCTCCGTTGTTCAAGCAGATGATCGCGGCCGGTCGCACCGGCCGGAAGGTCGGGGCGGGCTTCTACACCTACGAGGCTCCAGGCTCCTCGGTAGTGGTCCGCGACCCGGCGACGCCGCAGGCTGGTGGTGAGGAGGGCAGCACTCGACCGGTGAGCCGGGTCGGGGTGGTCGGCTCTGGGACGATGGCCACCGGCATCGTCGAGGTGTTCGCCAAGGCAGGCTTCGACACGATCGTGGTCGCCCGCAGCGACGACAAGGCCGCCGCCGCGGTCGGCAAGGTGGAGAAGTCGCTCAACCGCGCGGTGTCCAAGGGTCGGCTCGAGGAGTCTGCGCGGGACGAGATCCTCGCGCGCGTGACCCCCGCATCGTCCCGGCAGGCGCTGGCCGACGTCGACCTGGTCGTGGAGGCCATCGCCGAGGAGCTGGACATCAAGCGCGAGCTGTTTGCCGACCTCGACGCCATCTGCAAGCCCGGCGCCATCCTGGCCACCACCACGTCCTCGCTGCCCGTTATCGAGTGCGCCGCGGTCACGTCCCGGCCGCAGGACGTCATCGGAATGCACTTCTTCAACCCTGCGCCGGTGATGAAGCTGGTCGAAGTGGTCACCACGGTGGCGACCGCCGCCGAGGTCGCCCGCACGGTCCGTGACCTGTGTCGCAGCACCAAGAAGATTCCGGTGACCTGCGGCGACCGAGCTGGGTTCATCGTCAACGCCCTGCTGTTTCCCTACCTCAATGACGCTGTTCGCATGTTGGAGCAGCACTACGCCAGCATGGACGACATCGACACCGCCATGAAGGTCGGATGCTCGCTGCCGATGGGCCCGTTCACCCTGCTGGACGTCGTGGGTCTCGACGTATCCCTGGCGATCGAGCAGCGGCTCTACCAGGAGTTCCGCGAGCCCGGATGGAAGCCTGCGCCGATGCTGGAGCACCTGGTGACTGCCGGGTACCTCGGGCGCAAGGCAGGTCGGGGCTTCCGGGACTACTCCTCCTCCTGACCGGACGGACCGCGGGCCGACGCGCTGGGTGCCTACCCGGCGCGGGCTGACGACTGCTGCGATCGGGACGGGAGGCGAAAGGTGTCTCGCCGCCGACGACACCATCCCCCGGGTAGGCGTGCTCGCCGAGGCGCTGCTTGCGAGGCGATCGAGTCCGGACCGGACGGAGACTGGGTGGTCAGGTCGGTGACCGGCGCGTCGAGCACGAAGCCCTACCGCTGCCCCGGGTGCGACCAGACCATAACCCCAGCCACCCCGCACCTCGTAGCCTGGCCGGCACCTGGCAGCACCCTGTCCGGAGGGGGGCTGGACGAGCGGCGGCATTGGCACACCTCGTGCTGGCGTGCCCGGCAACGGCGGCGACCCGGCCGATGACGCAGGTGGAGATCCGGGCCGGGACCATCCTCCCCGCACACCGAGAGCCGATCAGCCTGCACACCGTCGACGGACTGAGGCTGGTCGGCGAGCTCGCGGTCCCCTTCGAGGCCGAGCCGCGAGCCACGCTCGTGTGCCTGCACCCACTGCCCACCCACGGCGGTTCGATGGACAGCCATGTCCTGCGCAAGGCCGCGTGGCGACTCCCGGCGCTGGCCGACCTCGCCGTGCTGCGCTTCAACACCCGCGGTACGAGCAGCAGGGACGGCACCTCCGAGGGAGCGTTCGACGCCGCGGTCGGCGAGCAGCACGATGTCGCGGCGGCCATCGAGTACGCGGAGTTCCACGACCTTCCCCGTCGCTGGCTGCTGGGCTGGTCCTTCGGTACCGACCTGGCACTCGTCCACGGGCTCGACCCGTCGATCGAGGGGGCGGTGCTGCTGAGCCCCCCGCTGCGCTACACGCGAGAGGACGACCTCGATCGCTGGGCGGCGGCGGGGACGCCGCTGACGGCGCTGGTCCCCGAGCTCGACGACTTCCTGCGCCCGGCGCAGGCGCGTCAGCGCTTCGCCCGAGTACCACAAGCCGAGGTCGTGGGTGTGCAGGGTGCCCGTCACCTGTGGGTCGGGGAGCCCTCGGTGCGTCGGGTGCTCAGCGAGGTCGTGGCGCGCGTGGCGCCGGAGGCGTTGCCGCTGCCCACCTCGTGGTCAGGCCCGTACGAGACCTTCAACGAGCTCGGCTCGCCCTAGCGCTGTGCCTGCGGCAGGAGCTCCTCGATCAGCGGCACGACCCAGGCGGCCGCCATCTCCAGGAACGCCGGGTCGTCGTTGAGGGCCGGGCTGCGGTGGACGGTGGCGCCGTTCAACCGGCGTCCGATGACCTCGACGTCGAGGATCGTTTCGTGGTTGTCCGTGACGAACCCGATCGGCACGAACACCACCACGCGCGCACCGAGGGCGACCAGGTGGCGTGCGGCCACGTCGGCCGCGGGCTCGGTCCACTTGCCCGGCGTGGGATGGTTGAGCCAGCCCACCGACGTGAGTGGCCAGCGGCTCACGACCCGCTGGTACACCGCGCGGTAGAGCTCCTCGCTCTCTTGCCGCCCGGTCTCCCAGCCCCGGCCCGACATCGGGCAGCCATGGTTGACCAGGACGACTCCGATCTGAGTTGCCGACCACCGGTCAAGGTGGCAACCGGCGACCTCGTCCACGAGGAGGGCGAGGCGGTCACGGTAGGCCTCGACTCGGGAGAAGCCGGGCAGGTAGCGCTTGGTCCGCAGCCAGCCGCTGCCGTCGAGGGACTCGTTGACCTGCTCCAGGGCGAGCCCACCGGTGTAGACGGAGTCGACGACGAGCAGCGGGTAGTGCACGACGGCGTCGAAGCCGTCGGCACGCACCTGGCTGAGAACCTGAGCGGGGAGCATCCCGTCGAGGAAGACGTGCGAGGCGTACACGCCGACGTCCTCGCCGTAGCGCTGCGCCAGATGGGCAGCGATCCCGGCTCGCTGGCGCTCGAAGATGTCGTTGTGAGGGGAGCGGAAGCCCCCCGCGTCCGCCCATTCCTTGGCCACTCGCCGAGCCAGCCGACGCGCCAAGGTCGGCTGCAGCCACGCCGGGATCGGCACCGACTTGGTCACCAGGTAACGCAGGGAGAGCTCGTTGTACCGCTCGAAGGCACCGGGGAGCGTGGGGTCGTCGACCTCCCCGTAGCCGTAGAGCACGACCGCCACTCTGCTCACGCTGCCCCCGCTCTCATCGAACGGCACCCTAAGACAGACTGGAGGCGGGATATATGGGCCGAATGTCTATTATTTGTCGGGGCAGCCAGCCGCTAGCCTTCCCACGATCGGAGGTGGCAGGTGCTCGATCCACTCCTGGTCGCCGGTACCGGGCAGGCCGGGGCGAAGGCGCGCTCTGTCCTGCGCATGCGGCAGCTTGGGCTGCCCACGCCGCGTAGTCGCGTTCTCACCTACGCGGCGGCCGCACGCGTGGCCAGTGGGCACCCCAGGTCGGTCTCCCAACTGCGGTCGGGCGCGGCGCGGCACTTCGATCTGAGTCGTGGCGTCGCCGTCCGGTCGAGCGCGGACGTCGAAGACGGGTCGGCGCTCTCCTACGCCGGGCAGTTCACCAGCGTGCTGGATGTGACCAGTGTCGATGGCGTCGTCGAGGCGACCGAGGCCGTGGTGCAGTCGGCGAGAGCATCCTCGGCCGGTCGGTACGCCGGCCAGAAGCCCGGTGGGCCGGCGCGGATGGGCGTCCTGGTGCAGCAGATGGTGCCGCCGGTGGTCTCTGGGGTCGCCTTCACCGTCGACCCGGCCACCGGGCTGCACGACGTCGTGGTGGAGGGCGTGGCCGGCCGCGGGGACGCGCTTGTGCAGGACGGGCTGACGCCCCAACGCTGGGTCGTGCGAGGGTCGGAGACGCTGCTGGTCGAACCGGACCATCCGCTCCTGCCGCAGCTGGTGCTGATCGGTCTGGCTGATCAGGCTCGACGCGCCGCGCGTGGCCTCGGGCAGCCGCTGGACCTGGAGTGGGTCTTCGACGGTCGGCGAGTGGTGTGGGTGCAGGCTCGACCCGTCACAGGACGAGCCGACGTCCCCCTGTACTCGCGGCGCATCGCTCGCGACGTGCTGCCCGGCGAGGTGCTTCCCCTCGTGCTCACCGTCAACTCCGAGGTGGTCAACCCTGCCTGGGTGGACGTGCTGCGGTCGCTCGTGGGCCAGGTGGAGGTCGATCCGAGACGGATGGCCCGCACCTTCGGCTACCGGGCGTACTTCGACATGAGTTCCTTCCGTGACGTCTTCACCTCACTGGGGCTGCCGGAGGACTCCCTGGAGCGGTTGCTGGGCCTGCCTGGACTCGAGCCCGGCCGGGGGATGCGTCCGGGGCCAGCCGCAGTCCGTCACCTGCCTCGCGCCGCGCGACAACTGGTGCGATGGGTCCGCACCGACAGCGACACGGTCCAGGGGCAACTGTCGGCGGCCGAGTCCGACGGCCGCCGGGACGAGCGCCTTGACCTGGACACGCTGGGTACCGCGGGGCTGCTCCACCGGTTCGAGCACGCCATCGACCGGGCTCGTGGGGTAGCGCGACTCTCGATCGAGGTGCCCCTGGTGCACGCCGCGCACGAGGCCCTGCTGGGTCGCCTGCTCGGTGAGGCCGGCCGGGGCCAGCACCTGCGGCTCCCCCATGACGAGGAGCGGGCAACCCTGGATCCGAGCTCCGCCATCCGCCGGCTGGCCGCTGCCCTTGCCCCCCTCGACCCTGACACGAAGGACGCACCGGGCGCCGACGGGGTGCGCGCCCTCGACCGTGCCGGACCAGCCGTCGCCAAGGAGCTCGAGGCGCTGCTAGAGACCTTCGGCCATCTCGCCGAACGCAGCAACAACCTGTCGCTGACCACGTGGGCAGAGGACCCCTCGATCCCCCTGCGCCTGGCGCTGGCCGTCGAGGCAGACCCCGCATCGCAGCCGGCAGCGCTCGACCGAGCAGCCGTGATGGCTGCTGCGGCACGGCCGCTGCGCCCGGTCGTGGGGCGGCTGTGCGACCGCACCGGTGAGCTGCGGCTGCTACGGGAACAGGTGTCCCTCGGCTACGGAAGGACCTACATGCGGTTGCGGCCGCTCGCTCGCGCCCTCGGGGCACGCCTTCAGGCCGAAGGTCACCTCACGGACCCGGATGACGTGTTCCTCCTGACGCTCGACGAGGTGCGCGCCGCGGTCTGCGGCGACGCCGGCGACCTGGCAGCCGCCACGGCACGACGGCGGGCAGAGGTGGCTCAGGCCGCTGAGCTCGAGTTGCCGGAGGTCATCATCGGCGAGCAGTTCGTGCCCCGGCGGAGCAGCGAGGAATCGACGCAACGGGTGTGGGGGACGGCCGCCTCGGCGGGACGACACATCGGGACGCTGCGGGTGCTGCGCAGCCTTGCCGAGAGCGACCGGCTGCAGGTCGGCGACGTCCTGGCCGTCGAGACCAGCGACGTGGCATGGACGCCCCTGTTCGACCGGGTCGGCGCGGTGGTCGCCGAGTCCGGCGGCCTGCTGGCGCACGCCGCGGTGGTCGCTCGTGAGCGCGGGATTCCGTGCCTGGTCTCGGCCGCCGGCTGCCTGCAGCTGCCCGACGGCAGCCGGGTCGAGGTCGACGGCTACGTCGGCTCGGTGCGGGTGCTGACGTGACCGAGCCGGCGATCCGGGCTGAGGGACTGACGAAGTCCTACGGCGACGTCGTCGGGCTGGACTCGCTCGACCTGGAGGTGGGGCGAGGTGAGGTAGTCGGCTACCTGGGGCCGAATGGGGCGGGCAAGACCACCACGATCCGACTGCTGCTCGGACTGCTGCGGCCGTCGTCAGGGCGGGCGCGCGTACTCGGCTTCGACGCAACCCGCGACCCGTGGCGGGCACACCACCATCTGGCGTACGTCGCCGGGGACGTGGCGCTGTGGCCGTCGCTGACCGGAGCCGAGACGCTGCATCTGCTCGGAGCCGTGCACGGCTCTGTGGATGCGGCCTACCGCGACGAGCTGCTGGAGCTCTTCGAGTTCGATCCGTCGCGGCGCGTGCGGACGTACTCGAAGGGCAACCGGCAGAAGCTGGCGCTCATCGCGGCGCTGATGACCCGCGCCGAGCTCCTCGTGCTGGACGAACCGACCGCCGGGCTGGACCCCCTCATGGAGCAGGTGTTCCGCGGCTGCGTGCGGGAGGCGGCCGAGCGTGGTCAGACGGTGTTCCTGTCCTCGCACGTCCTGGCGGAGGTCGAGGCGCTGTGCGAGTGGGTGGCGATCCTGCGTCGGGGCAGGCTCGTCGCCGTCGGCACCCTGCAGGAGATGCGCCTGAACCAGACGCTGGCACTGCACGTCACGTTCGACGGGCCGGCCCCCGACCTTCGCGCCGTCCCCGGAGTCGTCGACCCTGTCGTCGCCGGTGCCGTGCTGACCTGTCGGGTCACCGGTCCCGTCTCGCCCGTCCTCGCCGCGCTGGCAGCTGCCGGTGCGACCCGCCTGGTCAGCCGTGAACCCACTCTGGAGGAGCTGTTTCTCGCGCACTACCAAGACGCGTGACCCGGAGGGTGCCGGCGGCGGTGACTCGTCGCCGGACCATCCGAGGTGCAGCCGTGCTCGGCCTGGCCTCCGGAGCGGTGGTCGGGCTGGCCGCCGAGGGCTACGTGGTCGCCTACCCGGACGAGGCCGACCGCACGATCGTCGCCACCAGCATCGGGGGCAACCCTGGCCTGGCCGCGCTGTTCGGCGAACCTCGGGCGCTGGAGACGATCGCCGGATTCACCGAGTGGCGGGTGCTCGGAGTGATGCCGCTCGTTGCCGCGGTGTGGGGGGTGCTGGCCGGAACCGCAGCGCTGCGGGGGGAGGAGGACGCCGGGCGGTGGGACATGCTGCTGTCCGGGCCGATCAGCCGGCGCGAGGCGACGATTGGAGCGCTGCTCGGCCTCGCCCAGACCGCTGCGGTGCTCGCGCTCACCACGATCGCGGGCAGCCTCGCCCTCGGCGTGCGCACCCTGGGAGTCGCAGGGTCGCTGTGGATCGCCGCAGGGTTGCTGATTGCCCCGATCGTGTTCCTCGCCGTCGCCGCGGTCGCCGCACAGGTCGGCGGTAGCCGGCCGCAGGCGCTGCGGATGGCCGCCGGGATCCTCGGGGCGGCGTACCTCCTGCGTGTGGTCTCGACCGCGATCGAGGACCTCGACGCGCTCTCGTGGCTCAGCCCGCTGGGGTGGGTGGACCGGGCCGCGCCGCTCACCGAGCCGAACGCCGCTCCCTTGCTCGTCGCCGCGACCGTCACGGTGCTGCTCGCCGCAGCAGCGACGGACCTGTCCGCGCGCCGCGACGTCGGGGCAGGCCTGTGGCCCGAGCATGGATCCGGTCGTTCCAGTGTGCGCACTCTGACCGGACCCACCGGCCTGGCCCTGCGGCTGAGCCGCCCCGGTGCGCTGGCCTGGCTCGCGGGGCTCGGCGTGCTAGGTGGCGTTCTCGGTCTGGTCGCGCCCACCGCGAGCGAGGCACTGGCAGACGCCGAGCCGACCCTGGGCGGCTCCCTCGGGGAGGTCGACTTCTCCCGTCCGGACGCCGAGGGCACAACGGCCTTCCTCGGGGCCTCCTTCCTCGTCGTGGGCTTGCTGCTCGCCCTGCTGGCTGCGGGCCACGCGGCGCTGGCGCGGGAGGAGGAGGCGTCAGGGCGGCTGGAGACGCTGCTGGCGGCCCAGGTGCGGCGCGAGCACTGGTTCACCGGACGGGTGCTGGTCGCCGTCGGTGTGCTCCTGGCCGGGGCCGCGACCACGATCATCGCGACCTGGCTCGGAGGGGTGGCTGCCGGTGAGCCGCAACCGGTGGCGGACCTCGCAGCCGCCGGCGTCAACACGCTGCCGGCAGCACTGGTCGTGCTCGGCATCGGCATGGCGGCCCTCGGGTGGGTCCCACGGCTGACCGCGCTGGTGTCCTACGTCTACGTGGCGGCCGCGTTCCTGCTCGAGATCGTCGGGTCGGTGCTGAACCTGCCAGGGGCGCTGCTGGGGCTTTCGGTCTTCCACCACGTGCCGCTCGTCCCTGCTTCGCAGGCCGAGCCGACGACGTCGGCGGTGCTCGTGCTGGTCGCACTCATCGGTACCGTCGCGGGGCTGCTGGGCGTGCGCTCGCGTGACGTCACGACCGGTTGAGCATCCCCGACATGGACGTGCGCAGCTCGGGAACGACCCGGCTCCACAGGATCGCGTTTACCGCGACGGCGTACCCGACCAGCTCGAGTCGGCGAGACGCGGCCCACACCGGCAGCGTCACTGGCCACAGCATGACCAGCCGGGACTCGCGTGAGAGCCCGATGACCGCGAGCATGGCGGCGTTGGTGACCAGCAGCCCGACGGGGTCGAGCACGAGCATCCCACCGATGATGGGTGAGGCCCCGTAGCCGCCACGGCGGCCGCCCTGCCACAACGGGTACGCGTGTCCGAGCACGGCGCCGACTCCGGCCGCCTGAGCGATCCCGATATCGGCGGTCAACCGGAGGGCTCCTGCGGTGGGCAACGCCGCCTTCGCGGCCTCCAACCCGACCGCGACAGCCGCCCAGCGGCCGCCGAGATGCTGGCCAACGCTCGTGGGAGTCGTACCGCCCAGGGTGATCGTCTGGCCCGACTGCGGCACGTACACCTGCGAGTGTGACAAGTCCACACCCGGCGCCCGCCACCTCCCGACCAGACGGCTGAACGACACCGATCCCAGCAGGTAGCCGGCGGCACCTGCCAGCAGAATGCTCCCGACTCGACGGCTGCTCACGCGTCTGTGTCGTCGGCCGTCCCTGGAGATGGTCACCGGTGTGCCCCCCTCGTCTGTCTCGCAGTACCTGGACGCCAGGGTACGTAACGACCCGCCGACGACGCGGACGTGCGAAGACCCCCGATGCTGATGTCCTGGCCTCGCCGAGCACCCTCGCTCCAGCTCGTGCAGGCCGCGCCTAGGCTTGGCCGCGTGAGCGTCGTCGACCTGCGCCTCACCGAGTCCGGCGAGGGCCGCCCGTTGATGCTCCTGCACGCGTTCCCGCTGGCGTCGGCGCTGTTCGACGGGGTCCGGGGCGGGCTGCCAGGGTGGCGGGTGCTCACGCCGGACCTGCGCGGGTTCGGCGGGTCGCCGCTCGGAGACGACGCCCCCTCGCTGTCGGAGATGGCCGGGGACGTCGAGGCGGTGCTCGACCGGCTCGGGATCGACGTGGCGGTCGTCGGTGGGGTGTCGATGGGCGGCTACGTCGTGATGGAGCTGCTGCGTCGGTGCCCGCAGCGCCTGAGCGGAGTGCTTCTCATGGACACGAAAGCCGGCGCGGACACCGAGCAGGCGCGGGACGGGCGTCTGGCGATGGCCGACGCGGTGCTCGAGCAGGGGCGGCGGGTGCTCGACCCGCTGGTCGACGGTCTGCTGGGAGCCACCACCCGGGCCGAGCGGCCGGACGTCGTCAGCCGGGTCCGCCAGTGGCTGGACATGGCGGCACCGGCGTCGGTGTCCTGGGCCCAGCGGGCGATGGCCGCCCGCCCGGACTCGCTGGTCACCCTGGCCGCGGCGGGGATCCCCGGCGCTGTCGTCGTGGGGGAGGAGGACGTCCTGTCACCACTCGGTGAGGCGCAGGCGATGGCCGCTGCGCTGGGGTCCGGCGTACTCACGGTCCCTCGCACCGGCCACCTTGCCGTCCTGGAGGACCCAGAAGGGGCTGCCACGGCTCTGCGCGCGGCCCTGGACGAGCTGACGGGGACGGGAGGTCAGGCGGTCTGAGTGCGCATGAGACGGGTCGGCTGCTCGTCGGCGTCGTCTGTGCCGGTCGCTGCCTCGTCCTCGGCCGAGGGCCCGTCGTCGCCAGGGGAGTCTTCGTCCTCGCTCGCGGTCGCTCCCGAGGCCGTTGCGGCAACCTCGGCCGTGTCAGCGACGGACCCAGCGCCCTCGTGGCCGTGCAGCACCGTCTCAACCGCGAACCCCTGAGCCGTCAGCCGGCGGCGCAGCGCGTCGAGGGCGCTCGCCACGGCGCCGACCTCGTGGTCGGCACGTTGACGAGCCTCGCGCAGGACGGTGGCGGCAGCCTCACGCTGGAGGTCGGCGTCACGGTCCGCTGTCGCTCGGAGGTCGGCTGCCGCGGACTGCGCCTCGGTCAGGAGCGCCTTGGACTCGTCGACGCCTGCCACTCGGACCGCGGTGGCATCTTCGTTGGCCTCCTGACGCCATCGTGCGGCGTCGGCTTCGGCCTCGGCACGCAACCGCTGCGCAGCCGAGTCCGCGTCGGTGTGGGTTGTCGCTGCGTAGGCGTCGGCTTCGCGGCGTGCCTGGTCAGCGTCGGCCTGAGCCTCCGCGCGCTCCCGGTCGGCCTGAGCCTTCGCCTCGGCGCGCTCCTGGTCGGCCTGCGCCTTCGCCTCCGCGCGCAGGCTCGCCGCCTGCTCCTCGGCCGAGCGCAGCAGGGTGGCGACATGGTCGCCGAGTCCGGAGAAGGAGGGGTGCTCGGCGTTGCGGAGCTTGGACTCCGCGAGGTCGAGCCTGGTGCGCACGTCGGTCAGCTCGCCGGAGAGCTCGGTGATGCGCTCCTCGGCACGATCGAGCAGCTCCCCGCGCTCCGCTCCTCGAGCCAGCGCCTCCCGCAGCTTGTCCTCGAGCTTGCGGACGTAGCGCTCGACCTGCTCACGGTCGTACCCGCGGCTACGGACGTGGAAGCCACCGGTGGAGGCATTGTCGAAGATCGACAGCGGCTTGCGTTCGGCGTCGCTCACGAGGTCCCTCCGACGGCTGGGAGCCCGCTTGGGTCCCGGACGGACCCGCTGCGGGGTGTAGAGGTCAGGCTAGACCCCGCGGAAGCGAATGGCCTCGACATGGGTGACCCTGCGCTGCGTGTCGCGCCCCAGCCAAATGCGGCCGTAGCGCTCAAGGATGCCCAAGGTCGGCACCGGTTCGACGATCGACGTCCACACCGCGTTGTCGTTGATGGCCGAGGCCATGACAGATGAAGCGACGTTCGCGAGTCCTTCTCCTCGGGTGGGCGTCCCGCGAGTCCTCAGCCGTGGTGGCCCTCGGACGCCGGCGCGGACTGGACGAGCTCGACGAGGACGCCGCCGGCGTCCTTGGGGTGGATGAAGTTGATGCGCGAGTTGGATGTCCCGCGCTTCGGCTCCGGGTAGAGCAGGCGGACGCCGCGCTCACGGAGCGTGGCACACACCTCGTCGATATCGTCGACGCCGTAGGCCATCTGCTGGACGCCGGGGCCGTTGCGGTCGAGGAACTTCGCGATCGTCGACTCGGGGCTCAGCGGCGCGAGCAGCTGGATGTAGGGGGGACCGGTGCCGGTAACGCTCAACATCGCCTCGCGTACGCCCTGCTCGGTGTTGACCTCCTCGTGAGCGACCGTCATGCCGTAGGTGCGGGCGTAGAACTCCTTGGCCTCGTCCAGGTCGGCGACGGCGACCCCGACGTGGTCGATCCTGGTGAACAGCGACTCGCTCTGGGGAACCATGAGGGCATCCTCGCAAACGTCCCGGACGCCGACCATGGGTCCCGGTCGTGCCGTGAGCAGGATCACCCTCTGCGTGAGTGCACCGTGATGGGTAGGGTGGCCAGATCAAGTCGGACATCCATCGTCGAGGTGGGAGGTACGCGATGTCCAGCGTCATCGTGGCAGGGGCTCGGACCCCGGTAGGCAGGTTGCTCGGGTCGCTGACCGGGTTCTCTGCGTCGGACCTCGGCGGGATCGCGATCAAGGCGGCCCTCGAGCGCGCCGGCGTCGCCCCCGACCAGGTCGACTACGTGATCATGGGCAACGTGCTGCAGGCCGGCGGAGGCCAGAACCCGGCGCGTCCGGCCGCGGCGAAGGCGGGTATTCCCATGACCGTCCCGGCGCTGACCATCAACAAGGTGTGCCTGTCCGGGATCGACGCCATCGCGCTGGCCGACCAGCTGATCCGGGCCGGGGAGTTCGAGGTCGTGGTCGCCGGGGGGATGGAGTCGATGACCAATGCCCCGCACCTGCTCACCAAGTCCCGTGAGGGGTTCAAGTACGGCGACGTCACCATGCTCGACCACATGGCCTACGACGGCCTGTGGGACATCGTCACCGACCAGGCGATGGGCGCGCTGACCGAGAGCCGCAACGCCGAGCGGGACAACCTCACCCGAGAGGAGCAGGACGCCGTGTCTGCCGCCTCCCACCAGCGAGCAGCCGCAGCCTGGAAGAACGGCCTGCTCACCGAGGAGGTCGTGCCGGTCGAGATCCCCCAGCGCCGGGGTGACCCGATCCTGTTCAGCGAGGACGAGGGCGTCCGGGCCGACACCACCGCCGACTCCCTGGCCAAGCTGCGCCCCGCCTTCAACCGCAACGGCACGATCACCGCCGGGTCGTCGTCCCAGATCTCCGACGGTGCCGCGGCGGTCGTGGTGATGAGCAAGGCAAAGGCCGACGAGCTCGGGCTGGACTATCTGGCCGAGATCGGCGCTCACGGAGTGGTCGCTGGACCGGACTCGACGTTGCAGGAGCAGCCGGCCGAGGCGATCAAGGCCGCCTGCGCCAAGGAGGGCATCGAGGTCTCCGACATCGACCTGTTCGAGATCAACGAGGCCTTCGCGGCAGTGGCACTGGTGAGCACGAAGGCCCTCGGGGTCAGCGACGACATCGTCAACGTCAACGGCGGAGGCATCGCGATCGGCCACCCGATCGGGATGTCGGGGGCGCGCATCACCCTCACCCTGGCCCACGAGCTTCGCCGACGCGGCGGCGGCGTGGGTGCCGCAGCGCTGTGTGGCGGCGGCGGGCAAGGCGACGCGCTCATCCTTCGCGTCCCCACGGGCTGACCGACGCGCAGCAGCTCGGGTGAGCCCTGGGACGGCGCGCGCACGTACGGTCACAGAGCTGTTCGAGCGCGCCCGGGCAGGTGATCCGAGGTCCACGGGGCGGCTGGTGTCGCTGGTGGAGAACCGGTCCGACCGGTTGCGCGAGGCGATGGAGCTGCTGGCTGGGCATGCCGGGCATGCGGCGACCGTCGGGGTCACCGGGTCCCCGGGTGTCGGCAAGTCGACGTTGGTGGCTGCCCTGGTGGGGGCCTACCGCGCCGCCGGGTCGCGGGTCGGCGTGCTGGCAGTCGACCCGTCCTCCCCGTTCACCGGCGGAGCCGTCCTCGGGGACCGGGTGCGGATGCAGGCCCACGCCACCGACGAGGCGGTGTTCATCCGGTCCATGGCCAGCCGCGGCCACCTCGGTGGGCTGTCCTGGGCCACGCCGCAGGCCCTCCGGGTGCTCGACGCGGTCGGCTTCGACGTGGTTCTCGTCGAGACGGTGGGCGTGGGCCAGTCCGAGGTGGAGATCGCGGGCCTGGCCGACAGCACTGTCGTGGCGCTGGCTCCCGGTCTCGGCGACGGGATCCAGGCGGCCAAGGCCGGCATCCTCGAGGTGGGGGACGTGTTCGTAGTGAACAAGGCCGACCGTGACGGTGCCAGCCAGGTGGTTCGTGACCTCACCGCGATGCTGCGCCTGGTCCCGCCGGGTCCGCACGCCTGGACCCCGCCGGTGGTGCGGACGGTGGCGCACCGTCAGGAGGGGATCGACACCCTCGTCACCGCGCTGGACAGGCACCGGCGCTGGCTCACCACGTCCGGTGGGCTTGCCGAACGCCGCCGACGGCAGGCCAGGGAGGAGGTCGAAGCCCTGGCCCAGGCCGACTTCCTGGCCGCGGCGAGGAGAGCGCTGGGCGAGGACGGCATGTCGGTCCTCGCCGACGAGGTGGCACGCGGGGCCGTCGATCCCTACACCGCCGCCGACCGGTTGGTGCACGCCCTGGCCCGACCTCGCCAGGGCGACCGGCAGGGATGACGTCGGCGCGGCTGCGTGCACGCAGTGCGTGTCCTGAGGTACAACAGAGGCTCCTGGGATCCTGGGTCCCTGGGATCATCGGGACTGGGCGTTGCCCGGCGGACGGGACGAGGAGGAGCGATGCGCAAGTTCGTCATCGGCGCCATCGTGCTTTTCGTGGCCTACTTTCTGGTGACCAATCCCGAGGGCGCCGCCGCGATCGTCCAAGGGGCGTGGAACGCCATCGTCGCGTTCTTCGAGTCGATCCTGAACTTCATCACCGCGCTGTTCTCCTGAGGCGACCCGATGTCGCGGGTGGGTCGCTGGTGGTCGCGCCGGGTGGACGGCACCGTCGTCTGGCTGGACAGCGTCGCTGACGAGGGACTCCTGCCCAAGGCGCGGCGCCGGCTTCGGCGCACCAACCCCGATGAGCAGCTCGTCCCCGGCGAGCACGTCATCGACGAGGTCAGACACCACTGGATCGCGTTCCTCGGCCCGATCCTGCTGCTGCTGCTCATGGTGGTGCTGCTGGTCAGGTCCCTGCTCATGGTCCCGATCGACGTCCTCTGGGTTCCATTGGCCCTGTGCCTCGTGCTGTTCATGTTCGCCAGCGACCGCTTGGCGCGAGCATGGATGGACCGACTGGTGATCACCGACTCCCGCGTGGTGCGCATCTCCGGGGTCTACAACCGCAAGGTGGCGTGGATGCCGCTCACGCGCGTGCTGGACATCACCGTCGACCGTCCCCTCTACCTGCGAGCGTTCCACTGCGGGCACCTGGTGCTGGAGAACGCTGCCCAGGAGCAGGGTCTGCGCGACGTCCGGCTCATCCCGCGACCCGGCGATCGGGCCCTGCTCATCCATGCCCTGCGGACCGGCGTGGCGCGCGAGGCGGTAGCCGACCGCGAGCGACCCATCCGGGTGCCCGGCCACGCTGCCTCCTCCCGCGGTGAGCGACGACGAGGCCACCACCTAACCTGACCTGACATGGACGCCGCGCAGATCCAGCAGGGACGGGAGCGCTGGCAGCGCCGTTACGACGCCGCGCGCCAGGCCGGGCGGCTGAGCGAGCCCGACCCGACGACCCTCTCGGGTATGCCGTTGGAGCCGGTGTACGGCCCACCCGACGGCGTGGCCGATCCTCGTTTCGGCCGTATCGGGTGGCCGGGGGAGTACCCGTTCACCCGTGGGTTGTACCCGACGGGCTACCGAGGCAAGTCGTGGACGATTCGCCAGTTCGCCGGCTTCGGGAACGCCGCGCAGACCAACCAGCGGTACCACCAGATCCTCGACGCCGGCGGCGGTGGGCTCTCCGTGGCCTTCGACATGCCCACGCTGATGGGCCGGGACTCCGACGACCCTCACGCGGTGGGTGAGGTCGGTCACTGCGGCGTCGCGGTCGACTCCGCAGCCGACATGGACGTGTTGTTCGAGGGGATCCCGCTCGCCGAGGTCACCACGTCCATGACGATCAGCGGCCCCGCGGTTCCGGTGTTCTGCATGTACCTCGTGGCTGCCGAGCGTCAAGGCGTGGCGCCGTCCACGCTGGACGGCACCCTGCAGACCGACATCTTCAAGGAGTACATCGCCCAGAAGGAGTGGCTGTTCCCGGCGGAGCCTCATCTACGGCTGATCGGGGACCTGCTGGAGTTCTGCGGCGAGCAGATGCCGGCCTACAAGCCGATCTCGGTCAGCGGCTACCACATCCGCGAGGCCGGGGCCACCGCCGCCCAGGAGCTGGGCTTCACCCTCGCCGACGGCTTCGCCTACGTCGAGCTCGCCCGATCGCGGGGTCTCGACCTCGAGCGGGTCGCCGCCAGCCTGTCCTTCTTCTTCGATGCTCACATCGACTTCTTCGAGGAGATCGCGAAGCTCCGGGCCGCACGTCGGATCTGGGCCCGCTGGATGCGCGAGGAGTTCGGACTCACCTCCCCGCGCGCGCAGTGGCTGCGCTTCCACACCCAGACGGCCGGTGTCTCGCTGACCGCCGCGCAGCCGGTGAACAACGTCGTGCGGACCGCGGTGGAGGGCCTGGCGGCGGTGCTCGGCGGGACGAACTCGCTGCACACCAACGCCCTGGACGAGACTCTGGCTCTCCCCACCGCGGAGTCGGCCGAGATCGCCCTGCGGACCCAGCAGGTGCTCATGGAGGAGACCGGGGTGACCGCGGTCGCCGACCCGCTGGGCGGCTCGTGGTACGTCGAGGCCCTCACCGACAGGATCGAGGCGCAGGCCGAGCAGGTATTCGCCACCATCCGCGACATGGGCGGTGACGGGAGCATGACCGCCGGCATCCTGCGCGGCATCGAGGACGGCTGGTTCACCGCTGAGATCGCTGATGGCGCGTTCGCCTACCAGCAGGCGCTGGAGAAGGGCGACAAGCACATCGTCGGCGTCACCGATCACACCGAGACGATCACCAGGCAGCCGCCCATCCTTCGGGTGTCCCACGAGGTGGAGTCCGAGCAACGTTCCCTGCTGGCTCGTCGGCGCCAGAGCCGGGACGGCGCTGCCGTCCGCGACGCTCTGGAGTCCCTGCTCGGGGCCGTGCGGGCCGGCACGTCCACGATCCCGCCGATGCTGGCGGCTGTGCGCGCGGAGGCAACCCTCGGGGAGATCTGCGACCTCCTGCGTCAGGAGTGGGGCACCTTCACCGAGCCGGCCAGCTTCTGACCGACGGTGCCTGAGCAGGCGCGTGGGCCGCACAGCCCGGCAGGACGCTTGGGGGCGGGGTCGCGTCCTGGCCGTAGCGTCCGAGGGCGGGAGGGTCCCGGCCCTCGGTTCTTCGGACGCAGCGCCGGGGACGGCGACGTGGCGGGGTGCAGCAGCGATCGGGCCGAGAGCCGGGCGCACCGATAGGGGTCGGATTGCGCCGGGCTCGCTCCGGCAGGCAACAATGGACGCCATGACGCAGCCTCACCTCGGGCCCGCCTTGCACGGCGCGGTCGACCTGTCTGCCCTGCGTGATCGGCCCGCCGCCGGCGCCTCGAACGCAGCCCCGTCCTCCGGCGAGTTCGTGGTGGACGTCACCGAGGCGACCTTCGAGCAGGATGTCCTGACGCAGTCGCAGACCGTGCCGGTCGTCATCGACTTCTGGGCCAGCTGGTGCGGCCCGTGCAAGCAGCTCTCCCCGGTGCTGGAGAAGCTGGCTGCGGAGTACGCGGGGCGGTTCGTGCTGGCCAAGATCGACGTGGACGCGAACCAGCGGATCGCGGCCGCGGCTCAGGTGCAGTCGATCCCGATGATCGTCGGGGTCGTCGCGGGTCAGGTGGTGCCGCTGTTCGCCGGTGCCTACCCCGAGCCGCAGGTGCGTCAGTACATCGACGAGCTGCTCAAGGTGGCGGCCGCGAACGGTGTGAGTGGGACGGCGCAGGCGAGGTCCTCGACCACCGCAGAGACCGCCGCCGAGGTGGTGGACCCACGGTGGGACGCTGCCGCGGACGCGATCGATCGCGGAGACCTGGCGGCTGCGTCGCAGACGTTCCGGGCCTTGCTCGCCGAACGCCCCGACGACCCCGACGCGCTGGTCGGCCTGGCCCAGGTGGAGCTCCTCCAGCGCGTGCAGGACGCCGACCCGGCACTTCATGAGCGCGCCAACGCGAACCCTGCGGACGTGGACGCCGCCTGCGCCGTGGCCGACGTCGAGGTGGCCACCGGGGACGTCGAGGCTGCGTTCGCCCGACTGGTCGAGGCGGTGAGGCTGTGCGAGGCAGACGAGCGCAAGCGAGCCCGCGAGCACCTGCTCGCGCTGTTCGAGCTCGTCGGGGACGACCCGAGGGTCGCCAAGGCCCGGCTCGCGCTGGCCAACGCGCTGTTCTGAGCGGCGCCCCGGAGTCGACGCAGTGACGCCGGGCAGCCCGACGGCTGCGTTCCAGCGCACGCGGAACGAGTTGGACGGCATCCGCGACGCCTGTCGCCGTGACCAGAGCCGCAATGGCTACTTCGCGGCCATGTACGGCCGCGTCACGGCTGCGGTCGAGCAGCGCAGCGAGGACGGCCGGTTCGACGACGCGGCGCGCATGGCGACGTTCGTGGCCGCCTTCGCCGCTCGCTACACCCGGGCCTTCCGCGCCCGGGCGGCGGGACGGCCGACCACGCAGGCTTGGGCGCTGGCCTTCGACGCAGCCGAGCAGCCCGATCCGCTGGTGGTGCAGCACCTGCTGCTGGGCATGAACGCCCACATCAACCTCGACCTGGGAGTCGTGGTGGCCGGGCTCGCCGGCTCCAGCAGTTCGCTGGCGCCGCTGGCCGGCGACTTCGATGCCATCAACACGGTGCTCGCCGAGATCGTGGACCGCTGCCAGGAGGCTGTGACAGCAGCCTCCCCAGCGCTGGGCCTGGTCGATCAGGTGCTCGGCCGCGCCGACGAGGAGGCGGCGGGCTTCTCGCTGCGGCTCGCGCGGCACGGTGCGTGGGAGTTCGCCGGACGACTGCACGGGGCCGCGCGACCCGACCGGCCGGGGCTCGTGCGGGCGCGGGACGTCTCGGTCGCCGAGGTGGGGCGGCGGTTGCTGACCCGAGCCGGGCCCGCGGATGCAGTCCAGCGTGTGCTCCGGCTCACCGAATGGCGCTCGCCGTCCGAGGTCATCGACCTGCTCAGCGCCGTCGACGTCTCCTGAGCGACCGCGTCAGCCGGACGCGCCGTCCCAGCGCAGCCACAGAGTGCCCAGCGGGGGGAGGCTCAGGGTGGCCGACGCCGGACGCCCGTGCCATCCCTGCGGCGAGGCGTCCAGGCCGCCGAGGTTGCCCACACCCGACCCGCCGTAGGACTCCGCGTCGGTGTTGAGGATCTCGGTCCACCATCCGGCGTGCGGAAGGCCGATGCGGTAGCCCCCGTGCGGGACCGCGGCGAAGTTGGACACGCAGGCCACGACGGAGCCATCGGAGCCGAAGCGCAGGAACGAGTAGACGTTGCCCGCGGCATCGTTGGCGTCGATCCAGGAGAACCCGGCGGGGTCACTGTCCAGGCTCCACAGCGCTGCGGACTCGCGGTAGCGCGCGTTCATGTCCTTGACCGCCGCGTGCACGCCCAGGTGCTCGCGATGGTCCAGCAGCCACCAGTCGAGCTCGTGCGACTCCGACCACTCCGCGTCCTGGCCGATCTCTGCGCCCATGAACAGCAGCTGCTTGCCCGGATGGGCCCACATGAACGCAAGGTAGGCGCGCACGTTCGCCAGCTGCTGCCAGCGGTCGCCGGGCATCTTGCGCAGCAGCGAGCCCTTGCCGTGCACGACCTCGTCGTGGGACAGCGGCAGCACGTAGTTCTCGGTGTAGGCGTACATCATCGCGAAGGTCATCTGGTGGTGGTGGTACTGCCGGTAGATCGGCTCCCGGCTCATGTAGCCGAGCGTGTCGTGCATCCACCCCATGTTCCACTTGAAGCCGAAGCCCAGACCGCCGACATGGGTGGGTCGTGAGACGCCGGGCCACGCGGTGGACTCCTCGGCCATCGTGGAGATGCCCGGGACCCTCTTGTAGACGGTGGCGTTGGTCTCCTGCAGGAAGCCGATCGCCTCGAGGTTCTCCCGTCCGCCGTACATGTTCGGCGTCCACTGGCCGCCCTCGCGCGAGTAGTCCAGGTAGAGCATCGAGGCGACAGCGTCGACGCGCAGACCGTCCACGTGGAACTGCTCGAGCCAGTAGACGGCGTTGGCGACGAGGAAGTTGCGCACCTCGGTGCGTCCGTAGTCGAACACGAACGTGCCCCAGTCGGGCTGCTCGCCGCGACGAGGGTCGGGGTGCTCGTACAGCGGGGTGCCGTCGAAGCGGGCCAGCGCCCACTCGTCCTTGGGGAAGTGCGCCGGGACCCAGTCGACGATCACGCCGATACCCGCCTGGTGGAAGGCGTCGATGAGGAACCGAAGGTCGTCCGGGGTGCCGAAGCGAGCAGTCGGGGCGAAGTACGACGTCACCTGGTAGCCCCACGACCCGCCGAAGGGGTGCTCGGCGAGTGGCAGGAACTCCACGTGGGTGAAGCCGAGGTCCTTGACATACGGGACGAGCTCGTCCACCAGGTCGCGGAAGCTGCGTCCGTGACGCCACGATCCGAGGTGGACCTCGTAGATCGACATGGGTGAGCTCACCGGAGCGAGCCGGGCGCGTTGCTCCATCCAGTCGGCGTCCTGCCACTGGTAGGCGGAGGTGAACACGACCGAGGCCGTCGACGGTGGAACCTCGGTGGCGAAGGCGAACGGGTCGGCCTTCTGCCGCCAGACCCCGTCACGGCCGAGGACCTCGTACTTGTAGCGCGTCCCGTCACCCACGTCCGGGACGAACAGCTCCCAGACCCCGCTGCTACCCAGCGAGCGCATGGGCGAGCCCTGGCCGTCCCAGTAGTTGAAGTCGCCCACCACCCGGACCCCGCGGGCCGAGGGAGCCCACACGGCGAAGGACGTGCCGGAGACCTCGCCCATCAGCGTCTCGTAGGTGCGCACGTGGGCTCCGAGTACCTGCCACAGCTGCTCGTGGCGGCCCTCACCGACCAGGTGAAGGTCGACCTCCCCAAGGGTGGGCAAGAAGCGGAAGGGGTCGTCGGTGTGCGTCGTCGACCCCCCGTAGGTGACCTCCAGCCGGTAGTCGGGCACCTCGGGGATGGGCAGCGCCGCGCTGAACACCCCCGCGTGCTCGTGTGCCAGCTCGAAGCGCTGGTCACCCATCACCACCACGACCTTGTCCGCCATCGGCCGAAGCACCCGTATGGTCACCCCGTCGTCATGAAGGTGGGGCCCGAGGACCGAGTGCGGGTCGGCGAAGTCACCCGCCACGAGGTGGTCGATGGTGGTGTGGTCGACCGGTAGCAGTGAGGGCCGGTGACCGCCTGCCCGATCGGGGCCGGCGGGGGTGGTGGGTGGCTTCGTCACGGGGCCAGCCTTTCGCGTGTGGGGGTCATTGCGCCAGCCTTTCCAGAGCGCTGCGCGGGATGACGGTCCAGGTGGGTCGGTTGCGGGCTTCGTAGACCAGCTCGTAGACGGCCTTGTCCGTCTCGTAGGCCCGAAGCAGAGGCGCCTGCGCGACCGGGTCGAGGTTGCCGACCGAGACGTAGCCGTCCAGGAACGCGTCGCGGTTGCGCTGGGACCACTCGGTGGCCCGATAGGCCAGCTGGGAGTCCTCGGCATGGTCGGACAGAAGCGTGTGCTGGGCCACGTAGTCGAACGAGCGCAGCATGCCGGCGACGTCACGCACGGGGGAGTCCAGGGCCGTGCGGGCCTCGATGGGCTTCTCCGGCTCGCCCTCGAAGTCGATGAGCTTCCAGTTCACCGACGTGCGCAGGACCTGGCCCAGGTGCAGGTCACCGTGGATGCGCTGGACGGGGACCGGCGTGTCGCTGGTGGCGAACTCGTCGTAGGCCGCCTTGAGGCCGGAGGCCAACGGGGCGAGCGTGGGCACCTCCGCAACCGCCTGGTCCAGGCGCGCCGCCATGGCCGCGGCCTCGGCTGCTTTCTGCTGGTTGCCCCACACCGCGGTGGGCATCACCTCGCGCAGCGCGGCGTGCACGGTCGCGGTGGCCCGTCCGAGCCGGAAGGACTCCCCGGCGAAGTCACCGCCGACCTCGTCGGCGTGCAGGTCTCGCTCGGCGAACAGGTCGGCCACGCTGGTAAGGGCCAGCCGCCATCCGTCGGTGGCGGTGACCAGGAAGCGCTGCAGCATCGCCAGGCTCCCGTGCAGCACAGCGCCGTCGGCCTCCGGACGCGGGTCGCGCCACTGGCCGTCGACCCAGCCCAGAAGCGGAGCCACGTAGGGGCAGTCGGTGCGCGCGAGCGCTGCGTGGACGTCGATGTCAGGGTTGGTGCCCGGGGTCAGCCGCCGGAAGACCTTGAGCAGGGCCTGGTCACCGAAGGCCAACGAGGTGTTGGTCTGCTCCCCGGTGAGCACCAGCGACTCCACCCCCTGGGGGATGTCCGCCGCTGGTACGCGGGAGAAGGCAAGGGCCCCCAGTGACGCTTCGTTCCGCAGGGCGTCCAGCAGCAGACCGGTGGCGTGCCGGTCGTGCAGGGCGTCGTAGACGAAGCGTCCGTCGACCTCGCCGACGAGCACGTGCTCCAAGCGGGGGTCGCGCTCGCGGTGGGAGCTCACCGGGACCTGGTAGGCGGTCGAGCGCGACCCCACGCCGGGCGCCTCCTGGTCGACCGCCACCACCAGATGGTCGATCGGGGGCTCACCCTCGACGGCCGTGTGGGCCAGCACCCGCACCCCGGTGGTGGCCCAGTCCTTGCCGGCGAACCAGCGTTGAGTGGGCAGCCAGGGGGTCAGCAGGGCGGCCAGGCGCTCCGGTGCGATCACAGCAGCTCCTCCCCGGGCGGGGTCAGGCTGAACCAGTAGAAGCCGTGGTTGCCGAGGGTCAGCAGGTAGGGCAGCTCACCGATAGCCGGGAACAGAACCCCCCCGGTCATCTCCGTGGGCTGCCAGGCCTCCCAGCGGCGCAGGTCCAGCTCCACCGGCTGCGGGAACCGTGAGAGGTTGTTGACGCAGAGCACGACGTCGTCGCCGAACTGTCGCACGAACGACAGCACGGACGGGTTCGACCCGCCAACGTCGATGAAGTCGCCGAGGCCGAACGCGGGGTTCTCCCGACGCAGCCGGAGCATCCGGCGGGTCCAGTGCAGCAGCGACGAGGTGGTGCGGCTCTGCGCCTCAACGTTGGTGACCTGATAGCCGTACACCGTGTCCATGACCACGGGCAGGGTGAGCCGCCCGGGCTCGGCGGTGGAGAAGCCGGAGTTGCGGTCCGGGGTCCACTGCATCGGCGTGCGCACCCCGTCCCGGTCGCCGAGCCAGATGTTGTCGCCCATGCCGATCTCGTCCCCGTAGTACAGGACGGGGGAGCCGGGCAGGGACAGCAGCAGCGCGGTGAACAGCTCGATCTGGTTGCGGTCGTTGTCCAGCAGCGGGGCCAGCCGGCGGCGGATGCCGATGTTGGCCTTCATCCGTGGGTCGATGGCGTACTCGGCCCACATGTAGTCCCTCTCCTCGTCGGTGACCATCTCCAGGGTCAGCTCGTCGTGGTTGCGCAGGAAGATGCCCCACTGGCAGTTCCGTGGGATCCTCGGGGTCCGCTCGAGGATCTCGGAGATGGGGTAGCGGGACTCACGTCGCACCGCCATGAAGATCCGCGGCATGACAGGGAAGTGGAACGCCATGTGGCACTCGTCGCCGTCGGCGTCGGGGTCCCCGAAGTACTCCACGACGTCCTCCGGCCACTGGTTGGCCTCGCACAGCAGTACCCGGTCGGGGTAGGTGCGCTCGACCATGGCCCTGATGTCCCTGAGGAACGCGTGGGTCTCCGGGAGGTTCTCGCAGCTGGTGCCCTCCCGCTCGTACAGGTACGGGACGGCGTCGAGGCGGAAGCCGTCCACACCGAGGTCGAGCCAGAAGCGCAGCGACTCCAGCATCGCCTCGCGCACCGCGGGGTTGTCGAAGTTCAGGTCCGGCTGGTGGCTGAAGAAGCGGTGCCAGTAGTACTGCTTGCGCACCGGGTCGAAGGTCCAGTTCGACACCTCCGAGTCGACGAAGATGATCCTCGCGTCGGCATAGCCGTCGTCGGAGTCGGCCCACACGTAGAACTCGCCGTGCGGTCCGTGCGGGTCAGCGCGCGAGGACTGGAACCACGGGTGCTGGTCCGAGGTGTGGTTCATGACCATGTCGATGATCACCCGGATGCCGCGTTCGTGGGCCCTGTCCAGCAGCGCACGGAAGTTCTCGACAGTGCCGAACTCGGGCAGGATCTCGGTGTAGGACGACACGTCGTACCCGCCGTCCCGCAGCGGACTGGCGAAGAACGGCGGCAGCCACAGGCAGTCGACGCCGAGCCACTCGAGGTAGTCCAGCCGGTCGATGAGCCCGCGCATGTCGCCCACCCCGTCGGAGTTGGAGTCGGCGAAGGAACGGACGAGCACTTCGTAGAACACCGCCCTCTTGAACCACAGCGGGTCGGTTCCTCGCGGCGGGAGCCCGTGGTGGGTCACCATGACCATCGACGCACGCTGATGACGTGCGCCGGCTCGACGAAGGGGTCGAGGCGGACATAGTTGTGCTGGCCCCAGCGGTACGTGTGACCCGACATCTCGTCATGGGCAGCGAACGTCTCGTGCCAGTCGAATCCCAGCGCCGGCATGTCAAGGCTCACCAGCGTCTCGCGCGGACCGTGCGGGTCGAGGTTCACCACCACCACGACGGTGTCCGACCCGCCCTCAGGGACGGACTTGCTGAACGCCAGGACGTCGGGGTCCTGCGCGTGGTGGAAGCGCAGGTTGCGCAGGCGGTGCAGCGCGGGGTGCTCGCGGCGGATCTGGTTGAGCCGCGCCAGGTACGGCGCCAGCGACTGACCATCGCGAGGCCCGCCGGGGGCGTAGGCGGCCCAGTCCCGCGGGCGGTACTGGTACTTCTCGGAGTCGAAGTACTCCTCCGAGCCAGGACGCAGCGCGACGTGCTCGAACAGCTCGTAGCCGGAGTACACCCCCCACGTGGGGGACAGCAGCGAGGCCAGGACGGCCCTGATCTTGAACGCCGGTGGCCCCCCGTACTGCAGGTACGCGTGCAGGATGTCCGGGGTGTTGACGAAGAAGTTCGGACGCATGTAGGCCGCGGACTCGCGCAGCTCGATGGCGTAGTCGGTGAGCTCCTGCTTGCCGTTGCGCCAGGTGAAGTACGTGTAGGACTGCTGGAACCCGACCTTGGCCAGGGTGTGCATCATCGCCGGGCGGGTGAACGCCTCGGCCAGGAAGACCACGTCCGGGTCAGTCCGACGGATCTCGCCGAGCAGCCGGTGCCAGAAGCTGACCGGCTTGGTGTGCGGGTTGTCCACCCGGAAGATCCGCACGCCGTGATCCATCCACTGCCTGACGATGCGCAGCACCTCGGCGTAGCTGCCCTCGGGGTCGGTGTCGAAGTTGATCGGGTAGATGTCCTGGTACTTCTTCGGCGGGTTCTCGGCGTAGGCGATGGACCCATCGACGCGCACGTTGAACCACTCTGGATGCTCGCTGACCCACGGATGGTCCGGCGAGGCCTGCAGGGCCAGGTCGAGGGCGACCTCCATCCCGAGCTCGCGCGTGCGCGCCACGAAGGCGTCGAAGTCGTCCATCGTGCCGAGGTCGGGGTGGATCGCGTCGTGCCCACCCTCGGGGGCGCCGATGGCCCACGGCACGCCGGGGTCGTTGGGACCGGCCGAGAGGGTGTTGTTCGGGCCCTTGCGGAACGCCGTCCCGATCGGGTGGATGGGGGGGAGGTAGACCACGTCGAAGCCCATGTCTGCGATCGCGGGCAGACGCTGCGCAGCAGTCGTGAAGGTACCGGACTGCCAGGTGCCGTCGCGGCGCTTGTGCGCCCCCTCGGAGCGAGGGAAGAACTCGTACCAGGAGCCGTACAGCGCCCGCTCGCGCTCGACGATCAGCGGGAAGGGCCCCTCGGTGGTCACCAGGTCACGCACCGGGAACTCCTCGAGGATCGCCGTGACCTCCTGGTCCAGGGCAGCGCCGAGACGGACCTCGTCGGGGCGTCCATGGTCGCGCAGGGCAGCGAGTGCCTGCGTGAGGACCTGTCGTTCGCCGGAGCGCTGGGCGGGGATGCCCGTCAGGGCCCGCTCGAGCAGAAGAGCGCCCTCGGTGAGCATCAGCTCGACGTCGATCCCGGCAGGGACCTTGATCTCGGCGTTGTGCCGCCAGGTGCCCACCGGGTCGGACCACCCTTCCACGGCCAGCGACCAGGAGCCCATCTGGTCGGCGGCGAGCGTCGCGTGCCACCGGTCCAGCCCTGGGGCGCCCGGCTTCATCGCGACCCGCGCCCGTTCCGCGCCGTCGGGCCCGATGAGCACGGCCGTCGCCCGGACGGCGTCATGACCGTCGCGGAACACCGTCGCCGACACCTCGAAGTGCTCCCCGACGACGGACTTCGCCGGGTAGCGGGCGCAGTTGATCACGGGCTGGACGTCCAGGACGGGGATGCGACCGGTCACGTGCCTGATCCAACCGCATCCGGACGTCCCCATCAGCCCTCGGGGCACCTAGGCTCCTGCGGGTGCGTGCCATTCGACGGTTCACCGTCCGTCCTGTGCTTCCGGCGGCCCTGGAGCCGCTGCGCGAGCTGGCCCTGAACCTGCGCTGGTCGTGGCACCTGCCGACCCAGCGGCTGTTCGCCGAGATCGACCCCGGACGCTGGGAGGCGGTCGGACGCGACCCGCTGCACCTGCTGGGCGACGTCCCGACGCAGCGGTGGCAGGAGCTGGTCGATGACAGGTCCTTCGTCGAGTCGCTCCAAGAGGCGGCCGATGACCTGCGCCGCTACTGCACCGAGCCCCGGTGGTACCAGGGGCTGGGGGAGGACGCCCCAGCCGCGATCGCCTACTTCTCCCCCGAGTACGGCATCACGCACGTGCTGCCCCAGTACTCGGGAGGGCTGGGCATCCTGGCCGGGGACCACCTGAAGGCGGCCAGCGACCTCGGTATCCCGCTGGTGGGGGTGGGTCTGCTGTACCGCCACGGCTACTTCAGGCAGAGCCTGTCGCTGGAGGGATGGCAGCAGGAGCGCTACCCGGTGCTCGACCCGGCTGCGCTGCCGCTGCGGCGCCTGTGCGAGGCCGACGGCACCCCGTCCCGGGTGCACGTGGGTCTTCCGGGGGGCCGGACGCTGGCCGCGCACGTGTGGCTGGCAGAGGTGGGCCGGGTGCCTCTGCTGCTGCTGGACTCCGAGGTCGAGGAGAACGACGCCCGGGCCAGGGGGGTCACCGACCGGCTCTACGGGGGCGGCACCGAGCACCGGCTGACCCAGGAGATGCTGCTGGGCATCGGCGGGGTGCGCGCGCTTCGCCTGTGGTCGCGGCTGACCGGCGCACCGGCACCGGAGGTGTTCCACACCAACGAGGGGCACGCGGGGTTCCTCGGGCTCGAGCGGCTCCGCGAGCTGCGGGAGCAGGGCATGGACGCCGACGCGGCACTCACTGTCGTCCGCGCCGGCACGCTGTTCACCACCCACACCCCCGTCCCGGCCGGCATCGACCGGTTCCCGCTCGACCTGGTCGCGCACTACTTCGGTGGTGACAACTCGGTGCCCGAGGTGCCGGTCGAGAGCATCATCCCGCTGGGGGCCGAGACCTACGAGGGCGGCGACCCGTCGGTCTTCAACATGGCTGTCATGGGGTTGCGTCTTGCGCAGCGTGCCAACGGGGTGAGCCGGCTGCACGGGCAGGTCAGCCGAGCGATGTTCCACGGCATGTGGGCGGACTTCGACACCGAGGAGGTCCCTATCTCCTCGGTCACCAACGGGGTGCACGGACCGACCTGGGCAGCGCCGGAGGTTGCCGACCTGGCTGCCCGGGCGGGGATGCTCGAACGTCCCGACGACTTCGCCCGTGCGCTGGCCGCCGTGAGTGACGAGGAGATGTGGCGCACGAAACGGGTGCTGCGCGAACGGCTGGTCAGAGACGTCCGACGACGCCTGCGGCAGTCGTGGCGCCAGAGGGGAGCCAGCGACGCAGCGCTCGGCTGGGTGGACGAGGTGCTCGACCCCGACGTCCTCACCATCGGCTTCGCTCGCCGGGTCCCCACCTACAAGCGGCTCACCCTCATGCTGCACGACCAGGAGCGGCTCGCCGCCCTGCTGCTGGACGCCGAGCAGCCGCTCCAGCTCGTCATCGCCGGAAAGGCCCATCCCGCCGACGACACCGGCAAGCGGCTCATCCAGCAGATGGTGCGCTTCGCCGACGACCCCCGCGTACGGCATCGCATCGTCGTGCTGCCGGACTACGACATCTCCATGGCCCAGGTGCTGTACCCGGGGTGCGATGTCTGGCTGAACAACCCGCTGCGGCCCTACGAGGCGTGCGGCACGTCCGGGATGAAGGCCGCCATGAACGGTGCGCTCAACCTGTCCATCCTGGACGGGTGGTGGGACGAGTGGTTCGACGGTGCCAACGGCTGGGCCATCCCCAGCGGTCTGGACGCCGATGACCCGCAGCGGCGCGACGAGGAGGAGGCGTCGGCGCTCTACGCGCTGCTCGAGCAGTCGGTCGTCCCAGCCTTCTACAAGCGTGACGCCGGACTGCCCAGCCGCTGGCTGGAGATGGTGCGGCACACGCTGGCCGACCTGGGACCCAAGGTGCAGGCGACCCGGATGGTGAGCGAGTACGTCCGGCGGTTCTACGTCCCGGCAGCGCAGGCGGGTCGGTCGATGACGCCGAAGACGGCTGCGGATCTGGCCGCGTACCGCCGGCGCCTGACCTCCGGGTGGCCCTCCGTGCAGATCGATCACGTCGACGCCAGCATCGAGGGCTCGGACGACGTCGAGGCCTCGGTGGGGGAGCGCCTACGGGTCCGGGCGATCATCGCGCTGGGCGACCTGGACCCTCATGACGTTCAGGTTCAGGTGGTGCATGGGCAGGTGGACGACACCGACGACATGCGCATCCCGTCCCTGACCGCGCTGGCGGTGGCCGAGGCACATGAGGGCGGGGGCTGGGTGTTCCAGGGATCGGTCGACCTCGTAGTCCCTGGGGCCTTCGGCTACACGGTGCGCGTCGTCCCCGACCGTCCGGGGCTCGCGTCGGCGGCTGAGCTGGGCCTGGTGCGCTGGCCGGCGACGACGGCCGGGCTCACCGACGGCGACCTGCGGTAATCGTCGGGACCCGGTGCCGAAGGCGCTGCCTCAGCGGGAGCCCCGGCTTGTCCGGGCATGCCCAGCCGTAGTCGCAGAGGTGGCCGTAGCCCGGCGCAGGGATGTGCCCCTGCCTGGGGGCTGGTGATCGTCGGCGGGTCTGGTGCTCGGCGGGGGTGATCCACGGCGGGTTTGGTGCTCGCAGCGCACCGTTTCCGCCGTGGATCATGGGTGGGGCGCACCGTTTCCGCCGTGGATCATGGGTGGGCGGCACAGACGAGGGGACGGCCCGCTCGTCGCCCGGCTCAGAGGTCGGTGGTCTCCAGGGCGCGCAGCAGGACCACGGACCTGCCGACGACGGTGAGCGACGTCCCCGCGGGACAGTGACGCCCCTCGCGTCCTGGACGTCCGGTGTCGAGGACCACCACGTACTGGTCCGCCCACGAGCCGTCGTTGGGCAGCAGCACGTCGACGTCGTGGGGGTCGGCGTGCATCCACAGCAGGAACGAGTCGTCCACGACTCGTGAGCCGTCGCGCTCACGGCTCCTGATCGCGTCTCCGGCGAGGAACATGCCCAGGGTTCGCGTCTCCGGCCGCCACCAGTCATGGTCGGTGAGTTCTCGCCCCTGCGGAGAGAACCAGGCGATGTCCTTGCGCCCGCCATCCAACGCGGGGCGTCCGACGAAGAAGTGCCGCTGGCGGAACACCGGATGCGCGGCCCGTAGTCGCACCAGGCGCCGGACGAGGTCGGTCAGGTCCGTCCACGAGCGAGCCTCGTCCCAGTCGACCCAGGACACCTCGTTGTCCTGGCAGTAGGCGTTGTTGTTGCCCTGCTGGGTGCGCCCCATCTCGTCACCCGCGGTGATCATGGGGACACCGGTGGCGAGCAGGACGGTGGTCAGCATGTTGGCGATCTGGCGGCGGCGCACCTCGTTGGTCGACGGGTCGTCTGCGGGTCCCTCGACGCCGTAGTTGGCCGACCGGTTGTCCCCGTGCCCGTCGGTGCCGTGCTGCCCGTTGGCCTCGTTGTGCCGGCGCTCGTAGCTGACCAGGTCGCGAAGGGTGAACCCGTCGTGCGCGGTGACGAAGTTGATGGACGCGAACGGCCGACGCCCGTCGCCGGCGTACAGGTCACTCGAGCCGGACATCCGCATCGCGAGGTCACGCACCCCGTCGCTCGATCCCCGCCAGAAGTCCCGGACAGTGTCGCGGTACCGGTCGTTCCACTCCGTCCACAGATGTGGGAACTCCCCGACCCGGTAGCCGCCGGGCCCGATGTCCCAGGGCTCGGCGATGAGCTTGACCTGGCGCAGCACCGGGTCCTGCTGGATCACGGCCAACCAGGCGCCGAGCATGTCGACGTCGTGCATCGACCGGGCCAGCGCGGCGGCCAGGTCGAACCGGAACCCGTCGACGTGCATCTCGGTCACCCAGTAGCGCAGCGAGTCCGTCACCAGCTGGAGCGAGTGAGGATGGCGCATGTCCAGGGTGTTGCCGCACCCGGTGTAGTCGACGTAGTCGCGCCCGTTGCGCCCCAGCCGGTAGTAGTGGCGGTTGGCCAGGCCGCGCAGGCTGAGCATGGGCCCGTCGCGTCCCTGCTCCGCGGTGTGGTTGTACACGACGTCGAGAACCACCTCGATGCCGGCTGCGTGCAGGGCCTTGACCATGGCCTTGAACTCGGCCACCTGGCCGCCCAACGACCCCGACGCGCTGTACCCGGCGTGCGGGGCGAAGAAGGCCAGCGAGTTGTAGCCCCAGTAGTTGCGCAGGCCGGAGGCAACCAGATGGGGCTCGTCCACGAAGTGATGCACCGGCATGAGCTCGACGGCGGTGATCCCCAGGGAGACCAAGTGGTCGATCACGGCAGGATGGGCCAGACCGGCGTAGGTGCCGCGCTGCTCCGGCGGGACCTCGGGGTGGCGCATCGTGAACCCGCGCACGTTGAGCTCGTACACGATCGTGTTGGACCAGCGCACCCGCGGGGGCGCGTCATCTGCCCAGTCGAAGCCGTCGGCCACGACGACGCCCTTGGGGACGAAGGGTGCGGAGTCGCGGTCGTTGCGGACTCGGTCGTCACCGGGGCTGCTCAGGCTCGGACGCACGTGCCCGAAGACGGCAGGGTCGTAGCGCAGCGTTCCGGTGACGGCCTTGGCGTACGGGTCGAGCAGCAGCTTGGCCGGGTTGAAGCGCAGCCCCTCGTCGGGCAGCCACGGGCCGTCGACCCGGAACCCGTAGCGTTGCCCGGCGCCGACGCCCGGCAGTCGGCCGTGCCACACCTGGTTGCGCTGGTCGACCAGGTCGATGCGTTCCTCGCCTCCGTCCTCGTCCAGCAGGCACACCTGTACTCCGGACGCCTCAGGAACCCAGACCGCGAACGTCGTCCCCTCCCGGTCGACCGTCGCCCCGAGCTTGGTCCAATCCCCCGGCAGTGCGCGCGTGCGTTCCGACGTAGCTGTCATTGCGGCATTCTCCCCTGAGACCTGGCCCGGACGAAGCGGAGGCTAGGCTGCGCCGGGTGCCGGAGCTCGTGCGCCTGGAGGTCGCTGATGGGATCGGCACGATTCGCTTGGACCGGCCCCCGGTAAATGCCCTGTCAGCCCAGGTCCAGGACGAGCTCGCGGTCGTATCGGGCGAGGCGTCGCGCAGGCGTGACGTCCGGGCGGTTGTCGTGTACGGGGGCCCGAGGGTCTTCGCGGCCGGTGCGGACGTCGCCGAGATGGCCAGCTGGTCGTCCACCGACATGGTGGACCGTTCCCACGCACTGCAGGACGCGTTCACCGCGGTGGCTCGCATCCCGAAACCGACCGTGGCTGCCATCACCGGGTTCGCCCTGGGCGGCGGATGCGAGCTGGCCCTGTGCTGCGACGTCCGGGTAGCCGGGGACAACGCGAAGCTCGGCCTGCCGGAGATCAGGCTGGGCATCATCCCGGGTGCCGGAGGAACCCAGCGGCTCCCGAGGCTGATCGGGCCGTCACGGGCCAAGGAGCTCATCTACACCGGGCGCTTCGTCGAGGCCGAGGAGGCGCTGGCGATCGGGCTGGTCGACCGGGTCGTCCCTCCAGACGACGTCTACGCCGAGGCCTGTGCTTGGGCCGCGCAGTTCGTCGACGGCCCCGCGTACGCCTTGCGGGCGGCCAAGGAGGCCATCGACGTGGGGCTGGAGACCGGTGTGACCACGGGTCTGGAGATCGAACGCATGCACTTTGTGGGGCTGTTCGCCACCGAGGACCGCACCACGGGGATGTCCTCGTTCGTGGAGGACGGACCCGGTGCCGCCCGGTTCCGGGGCCGGTGAGTGCCGCGATGACCCTTGGAGTGGGCCCCGACGAGCGGCCGGCGCCGCGGCCCGCGGCGTCCGAGGACGACATCGACGCCGCCTGGCGGGACACCAAGCTCGCCCAGGTCCTCTACCACGACTGGGAGGCGGCCAGCTACGACGAGAAGTGGTCGATCTCTTACGACGAGCGCTGCCAGAGCTACGCCGCGGACCGGTTCGCCGCCATCGCTGGACGCGAGGGCTGGCCGTATGGGGAGACCCTCGAGATCGGTGCCGGTACCGGCTTCTTCACCCTCAACCTGGCTCTCGTCGGTGCCCTGGCCGGCCCCCTGCACGTGACCGACCTGTCACCGGGCATGGTCGAGGCCGCCGAGCGCAACGCGAAGGCGGCCGGACTGACCGTCACCGGCGCGGTTGCCGACGCGGAGGCCTTGCCCTACCCGGACGACTCCTTCGACCTGGTCATCGGGCACGCCGTTCTGCACCACATCCCTGACGTGGAGCAGGCGCTGCGCGAGATGGTGCGGGTGCTGCGCCCCGGTGGCCGGTTCGTGATCTGCGGGGAGCCGACCAGGGTGGGCGACCGGGTGGCTCGAGCGCTGGGGCGGCTGACCTGGGCTGCGACGACGAGGATCACGGCCTTGCCCGGCCTTCGCCAACGCTGGGCCCGCCCGCCGGAGGAGCTGGACGCGTCCTCGCGTGCGGCCGCCCTGGAGTGGGTGGTCGACCTGCACACGTTCGACCCGCACGACCTGGCCCGAACCGCGCTGCGCGCCGGCGCGATCGAGGTCAGCACGATCACCGAGGAGCTCACCGCGTCGTGGTTCGGGTGGCCCGCGCGAACGATCGAGTACGCCGTGCGACCTGACCGCCTCGGTGCCCGCTGGGCCCGCTTCTCCTACCGGTCCTGGTTGTGGCTGTCCGCCGTGGACCGCAGGCTCGCGCACGCCGTCCCGGCGTGGCTGTTCTACAACGCGTCCATCACTGGGCAGAAGCCATCCCGGCGCGACTGATCACCACCCGTCGGGTCCGAGCAGCCGGCGGTGCCAGCAACCCCACGTGGTGGGGGGCGAGCCTGAGCCTGACCACGGCCTCGCCGAACGGGGTCCGCTGAAGCAACGGCTCACCCAGACGCGCCAGAGCCGCCTCGGTCCAGCTGCCGCGGGTGGGTGCGATGGCGACGACCTCGTCCATCCCCGTCAGCCGAGCGGCGGCCACCAGGTGGCGCAGCATCGTCGTGCCCAACCCTCCGTGCTGCCAGGCGTCCTCGACGATGACGGCGATCTCGGCGACACCCGAGTCCTCGTCGGAGGCCCCGAGGTTGCCCATGGCGATCAGCGACCCGGTGGGCGAGAAGGTGACCACTGCGACGTCGGTGCGTAGCAGCGTCCTGCACAGGCGTCGGCTGGGGGCGCGGCCTTGGGCGAGGTAGCGCGCGCTCAGGGTTGCCCGGCTGCACCGGGCGTGCATGGCCTGCAGCTCCTGCAGGTCGGTATCAGCGGCCCCACGCATGACCAGATCGTTGGACAAGGACGCAACGGTCGGCGCCGTAACCACCGCGGGGACGCGGGGATGAAGGGATGGCAGTGCTCTCACCCCGTGGACCGTGCCATCGCGACGTTTCGCCGCTGTCACGCAACGGTAACTGCAGGCGAACGTCTAGGGTCCAGAGGGTGCGTCGCCGTGACCGCTACGGCTCCTACCGCTCGGCCCGGTTCCTGACCCTCGACTCGCTGCGCTGGGTCGTGCGCCACCGTGCCTGGACTCCGTGGTACCTGGTGCGGTACTGGCGGTTCATCTGGCTCCGCGCGCGCACCTGGCGTGCGGGCAACGTGATCACTCAAGGCATGGTGTTCCTCGGCAAGGACGTGCGCATCGAGGTACGTCCCGGCCACGCCCGGCTGATCCTCGGGCGGTGGGTCCATCTCGGGGACGCCAACCGGTTGATGGTGCACGAGGGGACCATGCGGCTCGGTGACAAGACCGTGTTCGGGCACGACAACACCGTGACCTGCTACCTCGACATCGACATCGGGCCCCGCACGCTGGTCGCGGACTGGGTGTACGTGTGCGACTTCGACCATCGCACCGAGGACATCACCGTCCCGATCAAGGACCAGGGCATCGTGAAGGCCCCGGTCCGGCTGACCGGGGACTGCTGGATCGGCACGAAGGCGACGGTGCTGCGCGGCAGCGACATCGGTACCGGGACCGTGATGGCCGCGAACTGCGTCGTTCGCGGGCGCGTGCCCGACTACTCGATCGTCGCGGGTGTGCCGGCTCGCGTGGTCAAGGACCGGCGTGAGGTGTACGCCGCTGACGCCCAGCGCCGAGCCGCGCTGGCCGACATCGCCCGCAAGACCCGCGAGGCGGCACTGCGCAACCGTGCCGGCTCGTGAGGCGGTGACCTGCCCGGCGACTACGGGTCGACCAGACGCAGCACGATGTCCAGCCCGTGCCGGGTGCCTGCCGTACGCGGCAGGAGCAGGGTGCGGATTCCGATCAGCGACGCTCCGGCGTCGTCGTACGGGTTGTCGCCCACCATGAGCGCGTTGCCGGCCGGGACACCCACGGCGTCCAGCGCCAGCTGGAAGATCGGCGCGTTCGGCTTCACCGCCCCCGCCTCGTAGGACAGGATCACCGCGTCGAGCAGGTTCTGCATGCCTGCCCTGTCGAGGACCGCTCGCACGTCGATGCCCACGTTCGACACCAGCGCAACCTTCACTCCGCGCCGCTTGAGCTCAGTGAGCGTGGGCACGGCGTCGTCGTAGGGGATCCAGGTCTCGAGCATCACCTCGTACAGCGACTGCGCCAAGGCGTCGTCGACATGCGGGACCCGCTCCATCAGCGTGTCGTAGACCTCGCGGTGCCGCACCGGTGACAGGTCGCGCTCGCTGCCCGGGTCCACCTCACGGACGTGCTCCCAGATGCGGTTGACCCAGCCGGCCAGTTCCTGTCGTCCGTGCTCGCCCAACGCCTGCTCGGGCGCCGCCGGGCGTCCGGCATGGGCCCACGCCAGGTCCAGCCACTGGTACGGGTCGCCCTGATCGACCAGGGTCGAGTGGAAGTCGAACAGGACCGCCTCGATGGGGCCGGGCTCTGCGAAGGCGGCAGACGTCACGCGACGAC
>CAYHHE010000020.1:0-5991 GCA_964356295.1 uncultured Actinomycetes bacterium
GTCTGCTGCCACGTCAACGGGGTCCACCCCCCGTCAGAGGGGTACCGGTACGCCTCCCGGTTGGGCGTGGCCTTCACCCGGTTCATGAACATGTCGCCTACCGACGAGCCCGTGTCACTCCGGTAGGCAGGCAGCCCCGTTCCACTCATGTCGCCTCCCCGCGATCCTTCGCCGTCGAACCGACGGTCTCTCGACGCTACCCGGACGGAAGGCGGCCCATGCAGGGTCCTCCTACCCCTTCTGGGCCAGCCCCGCTGGGTCCAGAAGGGGTCGCGCCGACTACTTGTAGAAGGAGTCGAGCAGGTCGGTGTACTTACCCTCGACGACCTTGCGCTTGACCTTCTGCGACGGGGTGAGCTCGCCGTCCTCGATGCTGAGGTCTTTGGGCAGGATGGCGAACTTCTTCACCGTCTCCCAACGGGGCAGCTGGGCGTTGACCTGGTCGATGTAGCCCTGCACCATCTGGGTGGTCTTGGGGTTGCTCACGATCTCCTCGTAGGAGCCCGAGATGCCTTCCGCCTCGGCCCACGCCTTGATCGAGTCCGCGTCGAGGGTGACCAGCGCGGAGACGAAGTTGCGGGCGTCGCCGTGCACGACGATGGTGCTGGCGTAGGGGCAGGTCGCCTTGAACTTGGTCTCGATGCTCTGCGGCGCGACGTACTTGCCGCCGGAGGTCTTGATCAGGTCCTTCTTGCGGTCGGTGATCTTGAGCAGGCCGTCGTCGACCTGGCCGATGTCGCCGGTGTGGAACCATCCGTCGCTGAACACCTCCGCGGTCTGGTCGGGGAGGTTGTGGTAGCCCTCCATCACGCCGGGGCCCTTGATGAGGATCTCGCCGTCGTCGGCGATCTTGACCTCGGTGCCCGTGGCCGGCTCTCCGACCGTTCCGAAGGTGTAGTTGTGGGGCCGGTTGACGAAGGTGAAGGCCGAGGTCTCGGTGAGCCCGTAGCCCTCGTAGATGACCAGTCCGGCGTTGTCGAACCACTCCGCGATCTCCTGGCTCAGCGGTGCCGAGCCGGAGATGAAGAAGCGGACCCGCCCGCCCATCCTGTCGCGGAGCTTGCTGAACACCAGCCGGTCGGCGACGGTGTACTGCAGCCCCACAAGCGGGTTGGTGCCCTTGCCCTGCCGACGGGCCCGGCCCACCTGGTCGCCGACGCCGCCGGCCCAGCGGAAGATGGCGAGCTTCGGCCCACCCTCACGCTCCACCGTGGCGTGCATGGTTCCGTAGATCTTCTCGAAGATCCGCGGCACACCGGCGACGAAGGTCGGCTTGACCTCGCCCAGGTGCTCGACGAGCTTGTCGACGCGGCCGTCCACCGCGGCGGCGAACCCGACCTTGAGCTGCCCGGAGATCAGCACCTTGCCGAACGAGTGGGCCAGCGGCAGCCACAGGTACTCCACGTCGTCCGAGCGCAGCACGCCGAGCTCGTCGATGGCGTCGCCCTCGTAGACCCAGTTGGCGTGGGTGAGCCGTACGCCCTTGGGCCGTCCGGTGGTGCCGGAGGTGTAGATGATGGTGGCCAGGTGGTCTTGCCTGACACCGTCGACGGTGCGCTTGACCGCATCCGGGTCGCTGCCCAGCAGCTCGGTCCCGAGGCGGGCGAGCTCGTCGGAGCTGATCGAGAAGTCACCGTCGGCGGCCTCGAAGTCCGTGAGCATGACGACCTTGCGGACGCTGGGGATCTCGCTGCGGACGGAGACGATCTTGTCCAGCTGGGTCTTGTCCTCGGCGAAGACGACCTGCGTGTCGGAGTCGTTGAGGATGTAGGCGACATCGTCCGACGGCGTGGACTGGTAGACGGTGGTGGTGGCCGCTCCGGCGCACATGATCGCCAGGTCCGCCCAGATCCACTCCAGCCGGGTGGACGAGGCGATGCCGACCCGCTGCTCCGGCTCCACCCCCAGCGCCAGCAGCCCTGCGGCCCAGGACGTGATGATGTCGCCGGTCTCCCCCCAGGTGTAGGACTTCCAGCCCGGGTCCTGCGGCTTGCGGAACGCCTCCCAGTCCGGGGTGAGCTCCACCCGGTCGAGGAACAGCTCCCCGACGGACGCGGCGGCGCTCCCCTTGTGGTGCTGTGCCGTCTCGGTCATCCAACCTCCCCTGGTCGTCTACCGCTGCGGTGCGGTCGTCGGGCCGACGTTACCGTGACGTGGCACCCGTCACACCATCGCAGGTGAATGACTGCGGCGCCGGTGTCACGCGCCGGTGGGCTCTGATGTCGACAGCGCGGCCACGAACGCCTCCTGCGGCACCTCGACGCGACCGACCATCTTCATCCGCTTCTTGCCCTCCTTCTGCCGCTCCAGCAGCTTGCGCTTGCGGGTGATGTCCCCCCCGTAGCACTTGGCCAGCACGTCCTTGCGCAGGGCACGCACGGTCTCCCGGGCGATGACCCGCGACCCGATGGCAGCCTGGATGGGTACCTCGAACTGCTGCCGCGGGATCAGCTCGCGCAGCTTGGCGACCATCGCCACCCCGTAGGCGTAGGCCTTGTCCTTGTGGACGATGGCGCTGAACGCGTCCACCGTCTCCCCCTGCAGCAGGATGTCGACCTTGACCAGCGCAGCCTCCTGCTCCCCGGTGGGTTCGTAGTCGAGGCTGGCGTACCCGCGGGTGCGGGACTTCAGCGCGTCGAAGAAGTCGTAGACGATCTCGGCCAGCGGAAGCGTGTAGCGCAGCTCGACCCGGTCCTCGGAGAGGTAGTCCATGCCCAGCAGGGCCCCGCGCCGCGCCTGGCACAGCTCCATCACGGCGCCGACGTACTCGCTGGGCGTGATGACGGTGGCGCGGACCACCGGTTCGTGGACGGCGGCCACCTTGCCGGTCGGGAACTCGCTGGGGTTGGTGACGATCACCGCCTCCTGGTCCGTCTCACCTTCCAGGACGATGCGGTAGACGACGTTGGGGGCGGTGGAGATGAGGTCGAGGTCGAACTCCCGCTCCAGCCGTTCCCGGACGATCTCGAGATGGAGCAGGCCGAGGAACCCACAGCGGAAGCCGAACCCGAGCGCGGCGGAGGTCTCCGGCTCGTACTGCAGGGCAGCGTCGTTGAGCTTGAGCTTCTCCAGCGCCTCGCGCAGGTCAGGGTAGGCCGAGCCGTCGATGGGGTACAGACCCGCGTACACCATGGGCCGGGGGTCGCGGTAGCCGGCCAGCGCCGTGCGCGCGCCGTGCCTGGCGTCGGTGATCGTGTCACCCACCTTGGACTGCCGGACGTCCTTGACCCCGGTGATGAGGTAGCCGACCTCGCCCACGCCCAAGCCCTGCGCCGGAACCATCTCCGGCGAGATCACCCCGATCTCGAGCAGCTCGTGGGCGGCCCGGGTGGACATCATCTGGATGCGTTCGCGCGCGCGCAGGGCGCCGTCGATGACCCGCACGTAGGTCACCACGCCGCGGTAGGAGTCGTACACCGAGTCGAAGATCATCGCGCGCGGGGGTGCCGTCTCGTCCCCGCTCGGGGCCGGCACCTGCGCCACGACCGTGTCGAGCAGCTCGGTGACGCCGTCGCCGGTCTTGCCCGAGACACGCAGGCAGTCCTGCGGGGTGCCCCCGATGAGGTGGGCGAGCTCGGCGGCGTACTTGTCCGGGTCGGCCGCCGGCAGGTCGCTCTTGTTGAGCACCGGGATGACCACCAGGTCGTTCTCCAGCGCCAGGTACAGGTTGGCCAGCGTCTGGGCCTCGATCCCCTGGGCGGCGTCCACCAGCAGCACCGCCCCCTCGCAGGCGGCCAGCGAGCGGCTCACCTCGTAGGCGAAGTCGACGTGGCCGGGCGTGTCGATCAGGTTGAGCACGTGCATGCGTCCCCTGCCTGGCCCCGACGTCGGGACGTAGGGCAGCCGGACGGCCTGGCTCTTGATCGTGATGCCGCGCTCACGTTCGATGTCCATCCGGTCCAGGTACTGGTCGCGCATTCGGCGCTCGTCGACCACCCCGGTCAGCTGCAGCATCCGGTCCGCGAGCGTGGACTTGCCGTGGTCGATGTGGGCGATGATGCAGAAGTTGCGGATCACCTCCGGCGGCGTCGCCCCCGGGGCGGGTGCTGACGGGGTGGGCGACACGCGTACAGGTCCTCGTCTCTGGGTGCCGGGGCAGCCCGGACGGGCCGCCCACCTGGTGGGACCCAGTGTCCCACGTGCCCTCAGGCCAGTCGCGTGATCTCAACCGCGGCCCCCAGCGAGGACGACCCCCCGCCGGCGTAGACGCCCTTCACCGGCGCCACGTCCGCGTAGTCCCGCCCGGTGGCGACCAGCACGTGGTCCCGCGCAACCGTGCGCCCGTTCGTGGGGTCGTGAGCCGCCCACGCGTCGCCGTCCCACGCCTCGATCCAGGCGTGGCTCTCCCCGGTGACGGTCTCACCGATCGCCGCCTCGGCCTTGGGATGCAGGTAGCCCGACACGTAGCGGGCGGGGACACCTGCGCTGCGCAGCACCGCGATGGCAATGTGCGCGAAGTCCTGGCACACCCCGCTGCCCGCCTCGAGAGCCTCCAGAGCGGAGGTGTGCACCTCGGTGGTCCCAGGCGCGTAGCGGATCGACTCCCGCACCCACTCCCCCACCACCAGCGGGGCGTTCCGCGGCTCGCACTGCCCGACGAGGCGCTCGCCCGCCGCGACGATGCGCACGTCGTGCGGGGTGTACGCGGTGGGCTGCAGGTACTCGACGAAGGGATCGATGAAGGGTTCGCTGCGGACGTCGTCCCAGGTCAGGTCCTGCGAGCGGGTGACGTCGACCGGCCAGCCGGTCTCCACGACGGCGGTGCCGACGATGACCAGGCTGCGGTGCGGGACGCGCAGGTCGAGCACGTGCACGACGGTTCCGAAGTAGTCGACGTAGTCGAGCACCCGTCCCACGGGCGTGACCTCGAGCCGGGCCTCCAGCACGACCTGAGCGGGTCCGGTACGGGGGGTCACCCGCAGCTCGTTGTAGGAGGCGGTCACCGGGTCGTCGTAGCGGTAGTCGGTGACGTGCCGAACGCGCAACCGGGCCGGCCCGCTCACGACACCGCCTCAGCCGACCAGTTGACCGCGGCCGCCTGCCGGAAGAACCTGTCGGCCACCGCCTCGTGCGCCCAGGTCATCGAGTGCTGGACGTCGGTGAGGATCCTGGGCAGCTCCTCGGTCAGGGTGCGCGGCTCGCTGTAGGCGAGGTTGGCCCGGGCGGCCCCCACGATGCGCCGGGCCCGGCTCACCACAGCGACCCGCTCGGTCTCGGGCTCGAGGGCCGCGAGCACGGTCTCGGCCTCACCGAGGGCGTGCAGCAGGGACCGCGGGAACAGCTGGTTGCGGACCAGGAACTGAACGACCCCGTCGGGGGTGAGCTTGCCGCGGTGCGAGCGCAGGTAGGCCTCGTAGCCCCCGGCGCTGCGCAGCAGCAGCACCCACGCCGACGACGGCCCTCCCCAGCGCACCTCCGCCGAGAGGAGCCTGGCGGTCATGTCCACCCTTTCCAGGCTCCGCCCGAGCACCAGGAACTGCCAGCCGTCGTCACGGCTCATGGTCGAGTCGACGTACCCGGCGAACAGTGCGGCGCGGCGCCGGATGAACGCGAGGAACCCGTCCGGGCCACGCCGGCGGGCCAGGGCCCGCTCCCCGGGCAGCCTGATGGACGTGGCGTTGAGGCACTCCCACATCTCCGCCGACATCACCTCGCGCACCCCGCGGGCGTTCTCCCGGGCAGCCAGCAGGCTGCCGGCCGCCGAGGTGGGCTCCTCAGAGGAGTAGCCCAGGGTCTCCATGACGTCGGAGACGGTGAGCATCTGCCCGGTTGAGACCTCGGCGCCCATGACGGCCAGCAGGCGCCGGCATCCGGCGTCGACCCCTTCTGGGTCCAGGCCGTACAGGCGTCCGTGGATGTGGCTGTCCAGGATGCGTCCGGTGTCGTCGGCCCGCTCGACGTAGCGGCCGATCCAGTACAGCGACTCGGCGATGCGGCTCAGCACGACCGCTCCCCACTGACGACCTGACCCGACGCCTGTTGCTGTTGCTG
>CAYHHE010000020.1:6091-33517 GCA_964356295.1 uncultured Actinomycetes bacterium
TGCTGCTGCTGCTCGGGCGCGGAGTCGTCCCACGGCCCGACCACGAGCGCGTCCAGCGGTGCCTCCTCCTCGGCAGGCTCGTCCTCGTCGTCGCGGATGACCGGGATCTCGGTGGTGCTGACCAGGGTGATCGGCTGGAAGGTGCCGGTCTCGGTGAGGTGGCCCGAGAGCACCCAGGTGTCCTTGCTGCCGCCGCCCTGGCTGGAGTTGACGATGAGGGAGCCACGGCGCAGGGCCACCCGGGTCAGCCCGCCCGGCAGCACCCACACCCGCTCCCCGTCGTGCACAGCGAACGGGCGCAGGTCGAGGTGGCGCGGCTCGAGCTGGCCGTTGACGAAGGTGGGGGCGGTGGATAGGGAGACCACCGGCTGGGCGATCCAGTTGCGCGGGTCGGCGACGACGCGGTCGCGAGTGCGCTGCAGGGTCGCCTCGTCGGCGCGCGGGCCGATCACGATGCCCTTGCCGCCGGAGGCGTCCACCGGCTTGAGCACCATCTCGTCGAGCCGGTCCAGGACGTACCCACGCTGGTCGGGGTCCTCGAGCCGATAGGTGTCCACGTTGTACAGGATCGGCTCCTCGTTGGAGTAGTACCGGATCAGGTCAGGGACGTAGGAGTACAGCAGCTTGTCGTCGGCCACGCCGTTGCCGACACCGTTGGCGATGGTCACCGAGCCGAACCGGGCGGCCCCGAGGATGCCCGGCACGCCCAGCAGCGACTCGGCCCGAAAGTGCACCGGGTCGAGGAACTCGTCGTCGATGCGTCGGTAGATCACGTCCACGCGTCGCTCGCCCTCGGTGGTGCGCATGAACACCACCCCGTCGCGGACGACGAGGTCTCGGCCCTCGACGAGCTCGACCCCCATGGCCCGGGCCAGCAGGGTGTGCTCGACGTAGGCGGAGTTGAACACTCCGGGGGTGAGCAGGGCGACGACCGGGTCGTCGACGGCGGGGGCGGTCGCCTGGAGTGCCGCGAGCAGCCGTGCCGGGTAGTCGTCCACGCTGCGGATGGGCAGCGAGCCGAAGAGGTCCGGGAAGACCCTCGTCATCGCCTGGCGGTTCTCGATGACGTAGGAGACCCCGGACGGGGTGCGGATGTTGTCCTCCAGAACCCGGAACCTGCCCTGCTCGTCTCGGATGAGGTCGATCCCGGACACGTGGATGCGGACCCCGCGGACCGGTCGGATGCCGTACGCCGCACGGTGGAAGTGCTTGGAGGTCATGACGACCCGCCGCGGCACGACCTTGTCCGCGAGCACCTCACCTCGCAGGTACAGGTCGTCGAGGAACTGCTCGAGGGCCCGCACCCGCTGCTGGACGCCGCGCTCGACCTCGTACCAGTCGTCGGCATCGATCACCCGGGGGACCGGGTCGAGCGGGAACGGCCGCTCCTCGCCGGAGAAGGAGAAGGTGACGCCTTGGTCGGCGTAGGCGTTGGCCAGCAGGTCCGCCCGGGCGGTCATCTCGTCGGTCGACAGCGCACTCACCGCACGCAGCACGTCGTAGTAGGGAGCCCGGGCACGCCCAGCACGGGACACGGCCTCGTCCCAGGAGCCCACCCGAGCCCGCTCGAAGGTGCTCAGGTACCCCTCGACGAGTCGGCTTGCCGCGTCCGCCGTCATGACCGCTGATCGTAGGCGGGGGGTTCTCGCTGGTAGTCTTGGTCCTCGGAGCCTGCGTACCGACTGCCCCTGCCCTCCTCGCACCGCTCCCCCGACTCCACGTCCCGACCTGAAGGCATGTCACCCCCATGGCGAACATCAAGTCCCAGAAGAAGCGCAACCTGACCAACGAGAAGCGCCGGCAGCGCAACAAGACGGTCAAGTCGTCGGTCAAGACGACGGTGCGCAGGTTCCGTGAGGCCGCTGACGCCGGTGCGGCTGACGCGAAGGATCTGGCCCAAGACGCCACCCGGGCGCTGGACAAGGCCGCGAGCAAGGGCGTCATCCACAAGAACCAGGCGGCCAACCGCAAGTCGGCGATCGCCAAGCGCGCCGCCTCGCTGTAGGTACCAGGGCACCAGGGACTAGGGCACGGGCGCAGGGACGGCGAGCCGGAGTCGGCTGGCCGGCTAGTGGCCCGCACGGGCCTCGCCGATGGCGAGGACCGTGGCCGACAGCGCCAAGGCTGGGTCGAACGACGCGCCCTTGATCGCGAGGTCGGCTGAGGCGACCGCGCGAAGAGCCTGCGCGAGCCCGCTCGCCGACCACCCGCGCAGCTGACCCCGCAGCACCCGCACCTTCCACGACGGAACTCCCAGGTCACGCGCCACATCGGTGTCCCGATACCCTCGCGGGACGGCGCTGAGCCTGGCGAGCGTTCGCAGCGACGCGGCGAGGGCACCGACGACCAGCACCGGGTCTGTGCCACTGGCCATTGCCCACCCCAGCTCGGCAAGTGCCCGCTCGCTCTGACCAGTGACCGCCAGGTCGGCAACTGCCCATCCCTTGACCTCGGCGCGGCCGCCCACGTACTGCTCGATGAGGTCGACGGTCACGGTTCCGTCGCTGTCGGCCACGAGCTGCTCGGTCATCGAGGCCAGGGTGCGCAGGTCGTTGCCCAAGACTTCGACGAGGCGGGTCGCGGCGGCGCGCTCGATGCGTCCCCGCTGGTCACGCGCCTCGCCCAAGACGAAGTCGAGCACATCCTCCGCGCGTTTGAGCGGGTCACAGCGCACCTCGACCACGCCGCTGCGGCGCAGCGCGTCCAGCAGCCGCTTGCCCTTGCTGCCTGCCAGGTGGACCAGCACAAGCACCGCACCGTCCGGAGGATCGGCCGCCAACCGCGCGAGCTCAGCCGCCAGGTCCTCCGACGCCTGGTCGAGTCCGTCGATCACCGCCACCCGGGTCGCGGCGAACAGGGACGGACTGAGCATCTCGGCAAGCCCAGCAGCGCCGGTCTCGGCCGCCTGGACCGTCGAGACGTCCACTTCGGGGTCGCCGTGCCGGGCCCGGCTGAGCACGTCGGCGACGGCCCTCTCGGCCAGGAAGCTGTCCGAGCCCGACACCAGCGTGACCGGCGGAGGCGGCGTGGTCGCTCGGGTCACGCCGGCGAGCATGCCATGGCGGTCGGTGGCGCCCGGTCTCCGGCCGGACGCTGGCGCCGGCGTCTCACCAGGCTCAACCCGCTTCGGCCTGGCTCGTCGGGATCGGCCACGACGGCGAGGTCACCGTCGGTGTCCGTACGCAGCACCGTTGCGCCCATCGCCTTCAACGCAGCGATCGTCCCCGCACCAGGGTGCGCGTAGGTGTTGTCGGCACCGACGCTGACGATCGCCGCGGCCGGACTGGTCGCTTCGAGGAAGGCGGGGTCCTGGTCTGCCGATCCGTGGTGCGGGACCTTGAGGATGTCGACGTCGAGATCCGGCCCACGCCCCAGCGCACGCTGAGCAGCCGGCTCGATGTCCCCGGTGAACAGCACCGAGACGCCGTCCACCTCGGCGCGTAGCACGACGCTGGCCTGGTTCGGGGTCGAGCCCACCGACCGGATGATCCGGGTCGGCCCGAGCACGGTCCACCACACGTCCCCGACCCGGGTCCGCTGCCCTGGTTCGGCCGCCACCACCTCCACCCGGTGGGTACGCGCCCACCGGCGTAGCTCGTCGGCCTGCTTTTGTGGCTCGTCGTGCGGGCCGATGACGACGACGCCCACGTCGCGACCCGCGCCGACACCGGCCGTTCCACCGACGTGGTCAGCGTGGAAGTGGCTGATCACCACCGCCGGCACGCTGCTCACCTCCAGGTCGTCCAGGCACCGGTCGACGGCTGTCGGGTCGGGTCCGGTGTCGACGACGACGGCGGCGTGGGCTCCGGCGCGCAGCACCAATGCGTCTCCTTGCCCGACGTCGCAGGCGACCACGATCCAGCCCGGTGGTGGCCATCCGGCCAGGACGCCCGGCCGCAGCAGCAGCACAGCCAGCGCGAGGCAGGCCACCGCGGACAGCACCGGGGAGCGCAGCATCGTCGGGACCGCGAAGACCACCAGCGCGGCCAGCACTCCGGCGACCGCGGCGCCCCACGTCCACGGCAGGACCGTTCCCGGCAGGTCAGCGAACCGCTCGGCCACCAGGACGATCCACCCGGACGGAAGCATGGCGGCCACGGCCAGGACGTGGGCCAGCGGCGGTGCCAGCAGTCCTGCCCCGGCGCATGCCAGGCCGAGCACGGTGGCCAGCGGCACCGCCGGCGCCGCCAGGACGTTCGCGGGGATGGCACTCAGGCTCATCTCGCCCGTCATGGCGACCAGCAGCGGGGTGCAGGTCAGCTGGGCCGCCAGGGGCACCGCCAGGGCCGCGGCCACGGGCATCGGCATCCAGCGCCGGCCGGCGTGGGTCCACGGCCGTGCGAGGATGACGATGCCAGCGGTGGCCGCGCACGACAGGGCGAACCCGATGCTTCGCGCCAGCCATGGGTCGACCAGCAGCAGCACGAGGACGGCCAGGGCCAGCGGACCGACCCCGCCGCGCCCCCCTCCCACGAGCAGGCCGAGCACCACGACGACCCCCATGGCCGAGGCCCGGACGACGCTCGGGTCCGGGCGTGCCATCAGGACGAACCCGACGATGGACGCCAACCCCACGAGCGGCAGGGCCCACCGCCGGACGCCGCTCCACCGCGCGAGCCCCAGCACGACCCCGAGCACGATGGCGACGTTCGCCCCGCTGACCGCGGTGAGATGAGCCAGCCCAGTCCGACGCAGGTCCTCCCGCAAGGTGGCGGGCAGCAGCGTCTCGTCACCGACCACCAGGGACGGCAGCAGACCTGCCGGACCTGCGGGCAGCCCGTCCACGGCCTCGCGCAGCGCTCGACGTGGCGGGTCGGCCCAGGCGAGGGGGCTGAGCGAGCGCCCGAGCACGTGTGGGTCCTCGGACACCAGGACGATGACCGCAACCGGTCCAGCGCGCGATGGCAGGCGCAGTCGGCCCGCAGCCTCCACCACGGTGCCAGGCCGGAGCCTCGCCCAGGTCGACGGGGCGAGCACGACGACCGGCGTGTCGATCTGGGTGGGAGGTGGGCGGGCTCCACCGGCACCGGTGGCGTGCAACGCCTGGGCGGTCAGGCGAACCTGGTCCCGCTGCCAGGACGGCGCCCCCGGCGGGAGCGCCCGCGGCATCGGGTCGCTGCTCAGCCTCAGACGCAGGGTGACGGCGGTGCGCTCCCGTGCGGCCTCGTCCAGCGGACCCGACACCATCGCCGATACGCGCCCCTGGCCAACCGTCCAGCCGGCCACTCCCACCAGCAGCGCCAGCGCCAGCATCGGGGCCATGGATCGACGCCGGCCTCCCGCCCAATGCCCCGGCAGCGCTGCCACGCCGACGGCACACGAGAGGCAGACCGCGCCCACCAGGGCAGGCCCAGCCGGGGACTGCGCCCACCAGGGGGTGGGCATCTGGGTGGGGACTGCGCCGGTGGCGACGAAGGCACCGACCCAGCACGTGATCGCGGCCGGCACGAGGCGGACATCCCCAGGCCCCAGGCGCGACTGTGACGCGCCGCGATGCTCCTGCCGCCTGGTCACACGCGCACCCGGTCGTCGAGGTCGTCGAAGACCGCCGGACCGATCCCGGCCACTTCCAGGAGCTGGTCGACGGCGGTGAAGGGCCCGTTCTCCTCCCGCCAGGCCACGATGCGCCCAGCCAGCACCGGGCCGACCCCTGGAAGCTCGTCAAACTCGGCCGTGCTGGCGACGTTGAGGTCGACCGGAGCGGCCGGCGCAGACCCCGACCCAGAGGACGGTGGCGCCGACGCCTGGACACCTGGGTCCGGGGGCAGGTCCACCCGCACCTGCTCCCCGTCGACCAGGACACGGGCCAGGTTGACCGCGTCCAGCGTGGTGTCCGGCAGCACCCCGCCTGCGGCGTCCAAGGCGTCGACCACCCGTGATCCGGCGGGAAGCTCGACGACCCCCGGGCTGCCCACGCGGCCGACGACGTGCACGACGACCGTGTCTTGTGTCGCGACCCGCGTCGTTGTCTGCGGCGGCGCAGACGTGACGACGTCGAGGGTGGCGTCGGGACTCGGGGCCAGGTCGGGTGCGTCGCCACCTGCCTCGCCGGCGACCTCGGTCGAGGCGAGCCCGACCGGCTCCTGCCGTGGCTGTGACGACAGCACGATCAGCGCCGTGCCGAGCAGCGCGAGGACCGCGACCAGACCGACGACCCCGACGTGCGCCCAGCGCACCGTTCGACCCGGCGACCGCTCGTCCTGGTGGGGGGCCCGGTCAGTGGCCGCGTCAGGGGCGGCCCGGTCAGCGGCGGCCCGGTCAGCGGCGGCCCGGTCAGCGGCGACGTCGGCCCCGTCATCGTCCAAGGGCGTCGTCGTCCCGGGCCGCCGGGGAGGAACCCACCGGCCGCGCCATCGTGAGCGCGCCTGCCTCTCCAGCTGACCGCGCAGCTCCTCCCAGGGATCCTCGCAGGGCTCCGGCGCGCTCACCCCTGGGACGCTATGAGCCGGTCGACACCCGCATCAGGGCTCGACGGGCTCCTGGGGACGACACACCGGTCGACATCGATCATGTGGACGGCCGTCTCAGCACCGCCCCGACAGGTCTGCTACCCCGCAGGGGCGACGACGACGGCAACCACGCCAGGGCCCACGTGCGCGCCGATCACGGCGTCCAGCTCACGCAGCAGCACCGGACGGGCGTCGGGGAGCCGCCTGGACAGCGAGGCGAGCACCTGCTCGGCCCGCTGCGGCGCCGCCAGGTGGTGCACGCCGAGGGACACCGGCCGGTCCCCTGCCCGCTCCACCGCGAGCTGCTCGAGACGTGCGATGGCGCGCGCGGTCGTGCGCACCTTCTCCAGCGGTTCGATCCTGCCGTTCACCACGTCGAGCAGGGGTTTGACGGCCAAGACGCCGCCCAGGAAGGCCGAGGCAGCACCGATGCGGCCCCCGCGGCGCAGGTACTCCAGGTTGTCGACGTAGAACATCACGCTCGACCCCGCGGCGACCCGCAGCGCTGTCGCGGCCACCTCGTCGGCGCTGCGGCCGGCCTGAGCCTCCCGCCCGGCCGCCAGCACCGCGAAGCCGAACCCCAGCCCGATCTGCCGGGTGTCCACCACCGTCACCGGGATCGAGGCCTCCCGCGCGGCGATGCGCGCGGCGTCCACCGTCCCCGACAGCTCCCCTGACAGGTGGATCGACACCACCTGTGAGGCTCCCTGCTGGCGTGCGGCCTCGTACGCGGCCAGAAACCGCGCGGGCGCGGGCCGAGACGTGCTGACCGGCTCCCAGGCGGCCAGGGCAGTGGCAACCTGCTGCGGGCTGACGTCCGAGCCGTCCCGTCCCGCCCTGCCCGCGATGATCACCTCCAGCGGGACCACGGTGATGCCCAGCGGGGTCGTCTCCTGCACGGACAGGTGTGCGGTGGAGTCGGTAACGACGGCAGTCCGCGGGGAGGGGCCCGGCTCTGGTGCGGGCGCGGGACCTGAGGCGGGGCCCGGCACGGTCGACATGTCGGGCAACCCTATGTCTACCCGGGCACCACGTTGACCAGCCGCGGGGCGCGCACCACCACGGTGCGGACGTCGCGGCCGGCCAGCGCACGCCGGACCGCGTCGCTGGCCAGCGCACGCTCGCGCAGCACGTCCTCGCCGATGGTGAGCGGCACCTCGAGGCGGGCCCGAACCTTGCCGGCCACCTGCACCACGCAGGTCACGGTCTCCTCGAGAAGCATCTGCGGGTCGGGCACCGGGAACGGCTCGTGGGCCAACGGGTACTGGTGCCCGAGCCGCGACCACAGCTCCTCGCTGATGTGCGGCGCCAGCGGAGAGAGCATGAGGACCAGTGCCTCCGCAGCATCCCGGGGGACCTCGTCGAGCCGGGTGAGGTGGTTGTTCAGCTCGATGAGCCGTGCGATAGCGGTGTTGAGCCGCATCCCGGCGAGGTCGCTGCGGACCGCCTCGATCGTGCGGTGCATCACCCGGCACGTGTCGTCGTCCATCGCAGCGTCCACGACGACGACCTGGCCGGTCTGCTCGGACACCACGTTGCGCCAGACGCGCTGCAGGAACCTGAACGCGCCCACCACCGCGCGGGTCTCCCAGGGGCGGGAGGCGTCGAGGGGGCCCATCGACATCTCGTACACCCGCAGGGTGTCCGCGCCGAACTCGGCGAACATCTCGTCCGGGGTCACGGAGTTCTTCAGGCTCTTGCCCATCTTCCCGTACTCCTGGGTCACCGGGACCTCACCCCAGCGGAACCCGGACTCCGCGGTGGAGTCCTGCACCACCTCCGCGGCCGGGACGTGGGAGCCCCGCGGGTCGGTGTAGGCGTGGGCCTGGATGTAGCCCTGGTTGAACAGCCGACGGAACGGCTCCTCGCTGCAGAGGTACCCGAGGTCGTAGAGCACCTTGTGCCAGAACCGCGCGTACAGCAGGTGCAGGACGGCGTGCTCGACGCCGCCGACGTAGAGGTCGACCCCGCCGACGTCACCGGGCTCGCGCGGTCCCATCCAGTAGCGCTCGACGTCGGGGTCCACGAACGCCTCGTCGTTGTCCGGGTCGAGGTAGCGCAGCTCGTACCAGCACGACCCCGCCCACTGCGGCATGACGTTGGTCTCGCGCCGGTAGCGCCTCGGGCCGTGCCCGAGGTCGAGGGTCGCCTCGACCCAGTCGTCGGCTCGGGCCAGCGGCGGCTCTGGCTCGGAGTCGGCGTCGGTGGGGTCGCTGGCGTGCGGGGAGTAGTCGCGGACCTCCGGAAGCTCGACCGGCAGGTACGAGTCGGGCAGCAGCAGCGGCATCCCGGCGTCGGGGCCGTCCACGGGGTAGACGATGGGGAACGGCTCCCCCCAGTAGCGCTGCCGGCTGAACAGCCAGTCCCGCAGCTTGAAGGTGATGGTCCCCACGCCGGCGCCGCGGGACTCCAGCCAGTCGGTGATGGCGCGTTTGGCCTGCTCGACGCCCATCCCGTCCAGGGAGATCTCCTTGTTGGCCGAGTTGATCGCCGGCCCCTCCCCGGTGTAGGCCTCCCCGGCGAAGTCCGGGGGCGGCTGCACAGTGCGGATGATCGGCAGTCCGAAGCGCTCGGCGAACTCCCAGTCGCGCTCGTCCTGCCCCGGGACGGCCATGATGGCGCCGGTTCCGTAGCCCATGAGGACGTAGTCGGCAACGAACACGGGGATCCGCGTCCCCGCGGTGGGGTTGACCGCGTAGGAGCCGGTGAAGACGCCGGTCTTGTCGCGGTGCTCGGTCTGCCGCTCCAGCTCGGTCTTCAACGCGGCCGCTCGCCGGTACTCGGCCACCGCGTCGATGGGGGTGCGGGCGGTGCCGGTCCACGCCTGCGGCGTGTCGTCCGGCCAGTCCGGCAGCGTCAACGACTCGACCATCGGGTGCTCGGGTGCGACGACCATGAAGGTGGCCCCGAACAGCGTGTCCGGGCGGGTGGTGAACACCTCGAGGTCGCCGGCGTCAGTGGCGAACCGCACCAGCGCCCCCTCGGACCGACCGATCCAGTTGCGCTGCATGAGCTTGATCGGTTCGGGCCAGTCCAGCCGATCCAGGTCCTCCAGCAGCCGGTCGGCGTAGGCGGTGATCCGCATCATCCACTGGCGAAGGTTCCGTTTGAACACCGGGAAGTTGCCGACCTCCGAGCGTCCTTCGGTGGTGACCTCCTCGTTCGCCAGCACCGTGCCGAGCCCGGGGCACCAGTTGACCGGCGCCTCGGACAGGTACGCCAGCCGGAAGCCGTCGAGGACGCCGCGCTGCTCGGACACCGTCAGGGAGTCCCACGGCCGGCCGTCGGGAGTCGAACGACGGCCCGTGGCGAACTCGTCCACCAGGTCGCCGATGGGGCGGGCCCGTCCGCTGCTGCCGTCGGGACGCGCGGCGGCCGGGTCGTACCAGGCGTCAAAGATCTGGCTGAAGATCCACTGGGTCCAGCGGTAGAAGCCGACGTCGGTGGTGGCCACCGACCGCCGGGCGTCGTGCGCGAGACCGAGCCGCCGCAGCTGTCGCCGCATCGTGGCGATGTTGGCCTGCGTGGTCACCCTGGGGTGCTGCCCGGTCTGCACCGCGTACTGCTCGGCAGGCAGCCCGAAGGCGTCGTACCCAAGAGCGTGCAGCACGTTGACGCCGTTCATCCGGTGGAAGCGGCCAACCACGTCGGTGGCGATGTACCCCAACGGGTGCCCGACGTGCAGTCCGGCTCCGGACGGGTACGGAAACATGTCAAGGACGTAGAGCTTGGGCCGGTCGCCGACCTTGTCCGGCTGGGCCATCGGGCCGGCCGGGTTGGGGGCCTCGAATGTGCCCTCGGACTCCCAGTAGTCCTGCCAGCGCTGCTCGATGACCTGGGCCAGGCCGGCGGTGTAGCGGTAGGGCGTCTCGGCTGCCCGCTCGCCCTCGGACTCGACCGACGTCGCCTCGCTCATGCGGTGCAGGGTAGACAGCCCCAGAGCACCTGACCGCGCGCAGGCCCAGGCGCCTAAGGTGGCACCGTGACGCATGAGTACAGCGACCTCGTGGAGCTGGTCACCGAGGAGTTGCCCGACCCCATCGCGGGCATCCACTTCCTCGTCGACGGGGTCGCCGGCCAGGACGCTGACGACCCGGAGCCGCTGCTGCTGCGTCCGGGTTTCGAGTACCGGATTCGCGAGCAGCAGGCAGCCGACGGCGGGGTCGTCTGGCTGCTGGACCGGCGCCCAGCCGAGGGGTAGCCGACCCGCCCTACTCCAGCAGCGCTCGCGCCACCGCCGACCCCACCTGGGCGTGGGTGGGCCAGTCCCAGTGCAGCCCGTCGGGGTTGCCGCGTCCTTCGGCGTGCATGGGCGCAACGATGGGGTCGAGGTCGACGAAGCCGAGTCCGTGCAGATCTGCGTAGCGGTGGGCTGCGGCCACCGACGTCGGGTGGTGGCGTCGGGACGGGTAGGCCTCCGAGCGCCACGGAGTGGGCCCGAGCAGCACCAGCGGGATCTCCGGGCGGTGATGGCGGATGGCGTGCAGCATCCGCGTCCAGTAGTGCTCGGTGGCCGTCTGGGGAAGCTGGCGGACTGCCCCGGCGGTCGCCCGGACCACATGAGGGTGGGCGGACAGGTACGCCGACCGGACGCGGCGCCTGACCGCTCCCGGACGCAGGTACGGGATGGCCTCACGTGCCCACACCGGCACCGAGGCGGGCGCCACGTCCATCGACCCGACCGCGATGACGCACCCCAGCAGGGCCGGGTCGGCCAGCGTGGTCCAGACCCGCGGGTCCTTGCTGATCGCCCACCAGCCGTCGCGGCTGGTCCACCCGGCGCGGGCGACCACGTCTGCGCGCGCCCCCAGCCGGGCCGCGGTGACATTGGGCCACAGCGCAGGCTGGGTGAGCAGCTCTTGGTGTTGCGGGCCGTGGAAGGTGAGCGAGTCACCCAGCACGAGGATCGGCTGTCGGATCATCGCGGCCTGACCCGGTAGCGCACCCGCACCGCACCAGACCCGACCTCGCCCACCGACACCAGCTGCAGGTGGTGCGTCTGCGTGTCGGTGCCCCACAGCGGCACGCCGCCGCCCAGGACGTGCGGGGTGAGCGTCAGGTCGATCTCGTCGAGCAGCCCGGCGGCGAGGAACGCCCGCGCCAGCCGACCGCCACCCACCAGCCACACCCGTCCGTGCGTGCTCGTCCGTCGGACGAGGCCTGGGAGGTCGTGCCCAGGGTCGGCCGTCACCCCTGCCGGCGCCTCCCCCAGGGGCCGGGACGTGACCACGATGGTCGAGCGCGAGCCGTAGGGCCATTCGCCGAGCGACCGCACCACGTCGTAGGTGCGGCGGCCCATCACCAGCGACCGGACGGAGGCGATGAGCTCCGGGTAGGTGTCGGCAGCGCCGGACACCTCGTCCAGGAACGTCAGCGAGTCTCCGGGCCCGGCGAGGTAGCCGTCCAGCGACACCGCTGCGTAGAGCACGACCTGGCTCGGTGGCGGCGAGTCGTCCATGCGCGCACCGTATCCGCGCCGGCGGCGCGTCCGACGCCCGTCCGCTCCCGTCCGCTCCCCCCCACTGATCACGTTAAGGACGCTCGTGGGTGGGGGCTCGAAGCGCCCGGGCAAGCACCCGGATGCCGCGTCACGCAGGGCTGGACGAGGCTCCGCGAGGCCACGTCGCCAGCAGCACCAGGACGAGGTGTCCGGCTGCCACCCATAGGCGCTGCGAGAGGCCCTCGGGCAGGGGCAGCGGGTCGAGGGCGAGGAACGGGGTCAGCACGGCCCCGACCGCGGCGACGCTGGCCAGGGCACGCCGTCGGTCGGCACGGGAAGCGACGGCCAGGGCCAGCAGCCCAACGGTGAACGCCACCTGGTAGGCCGCCACCGACACCCCGTGCGTCCGGCTGGACAGCATCACCTGGTCGAGGTCGAGGGGGCCGGCGCTGCAGCCGCCAGCCCCCGCCAGGCACGTGACGCGGGCGACCCCCGCCAGGGCCACGAACCCGGACGCGGCGACGAGTGCCCTGCGCGCCAGAATCGCCCGCGGACTCACTGCCCGCAGCACACCCGCCGCGGCCAGCACCGCCCCCGCTCCGCAGACGAACATGCCGAGCCCCAGCGCGGGGCGCTGGGCGCCCACCGACGCCAACGCGCTGAGGTAGTCCCGCGAAGGGTCGTACCCGGGCTCCACGGCCGCGCCCACGGCCGCGAACGTCCAGAACCCGGCGACGCCGGCAACCACGCCCAGCCGCTCGGCCAGCGCCGAGCTACTCACAATCCACCGGAGTGGGGCGGGACGAGCCGCAGCGCGGCCGCCTCCTCCCAGAGCTCCTCCCGGACGTCCGCATGCGCGGTGTTGGTGATGAGCTGCTCGGCCTGCTCCCGCTGACTGTTGCCGAAGATCTCGGCGACACCGTTCTCGGTGACGACCGCGCTGTGCTGGAACGACGTCAGCGGCTCGTCGATGAGCGGGACGATCGTCGACACGTCCGCCTTGGGGTGCCACGAGCGCAAGGCGATCACGGCCTGACCACCCTGCGAGTGCAGGGCTCCCACGATGAAGTCGGTCTGCCCGCCGAAGCCGGAGTAGATCTTGCCGTTGATCCGTGAGGCATTGGCCTGGGCGAACAGGTCCACCTGAAGGGCGGTGTTCACCGAGACCACCTGCGGGTTGCGGGCGATAGCGCTGGGGTCGTTGGTGCGTTCGGTGCGCAGCATCCTGACCCGCGGGTTGCGGTCGACCCACTCGTACAGCTCCGCCGAACCGAACAGGAACGAGGCGATCAACGGCCAGCCCGGGTCCAGCGCGCCTGCCCGATCGAGCGCGAGGGCGCCGTCGGAGAACATCTCCGACCAGATCCGCAGGTGCCGCCGTCCGGTGAGGGCGTGCAAGGTCGCGTCCGGCACGGCCCCGATGCCCAGCTGCAGGCTCGAGCCGTCCTTGACCCGCGCCGCGACGCGCTCGCCGATGTGCAGGGACACCGCGTCGATCGCGAAGGCCTGCGGCGAGGCCAGCGGCTCGTCCACCTCCACCAGGTAGTCCAGGTCCTCCAGCGGGAGGACGGCGTCACCGAAGGTGTAGGGCATGCGTGCGTTGGCCTGCGCGACGACCGTGCCGCCGGCCATCCGGGCGGCCTCGATGGCTGCCGGCAGCACGTTCACCTCGATGCCGAGCGACACCGTTCCCTCATGCGGAAGGGAGGTGTGGACGACCACCACGTCCGGACGAAGGGTGCTGCGGTGCAGCAGCGGGGCCAGGGAGAGCCGGCACGGGACGTAGCGCAGCCGCGGTGAGCGCCGCATACCCTCCCCGACGAAGACCGTCTCCAGTGTGACCCCGTCGCGGTCCGGAATGCCAGGCTGGGCGTTCAGCAGGCACAGCCGGTACGACTCCACGGAGGCGTCCAGGACGTCCAGGACGCGGGACGGAGCGGCGAAGTTGCCGCTGACCACCATGCGAGGTTCGTCCAGCCCGAGCGAGCCGAGCACCTGTCCGAGCTGGTCGAGATCGAGAACGCGCACACGCCCAGCCTGCACCACCGCTCTCGCCAGCACGTCGGGTCCTCCCCGGTTGCGGCTGCGTTGAGCGGGTCGTCCTCGATCGGAGAGCACGCTCGCGCCTGCTCACCCCGACTCGCGCCGACTCGAGCCGATGATCAACGGCGGGATTGGTGCCCACACACGGTGATCCACGGCGGGTTCGGTGCCCGCAGAGCACCGAACCCGCCATCCACTGCCCCGGCGGCGCACCAGAACCGCCGTGGATCACCACCACGGACGAGGCCGCGGACGGGCACGAGGACGAGCACGCGGACGGGGAAGCGCACAGCGACGGCGCACGAGCACCGCCCAGCCGGCACCGCCACCCGACAGGGCGATGCGCCCGCTCTTGCCGTGTGCCGCTGGGTTGGGCCGGTCGTCCTCGGCGGCGCGCCCGCTCACGCCGACTCGCACCGATGATCCACGGCGGGATCGGTGCTCGCGCACGATGATCCACGGCGGGATCGGTGCCCGTAGAGCACCAAACCCGCCATCCACTGCCCCGGCGGCGCACCAGAACCGCCGTGGATCACCACCACGGACGAGCACGCGGACGAGCACACGGACGGGCACGCGGCACGGACGCAGGCACGGACGCGGCTGAGGCAACGAACACGCGGAGGCGGGCGCGTCACGTCCTCCCGCGTTGCCGCCGGATGCTGGCTGTGCCACGGTCGGGCGATGCGCAGGCCCCGGGTTCGTGTGGTGCTGGGCAAACCGGAGGAGCAGCCCAGCGACCTGGTGATCCTGCCCGGGCGGCGCGCAAGCGAGGTCGGCCCGTCCCTGGTCACCGTCCAGGCCGCACGCTGGAGGCCGCCCAGCGGTCCGGAGCGCGAGCTCGCCGAGACCTACCGGCGAGCTGTGGCGCTCGCCACCGAACGAGGAGCGCGGACGCTCGTGCTTCCTGCGGCGCTCGTGCTGGGGTCCTGGCCGATCGACGACGTGACCAGAGTGGCGCTCACCGTCCTGATGTCGACGCCCAGCCCGCTGCGGGAGGTCACCATCGCCGTGACCACGCCGGCGATGCTGGAGAAGTGGGCCGAGGCCCTCGCCAGGGAGCCCTGAGTGGAGCTGAGGGGACTCGAACCCCTGACCCCCTCCATGCCATGGAGGTGCGCTACCAGCTGCGCCACAGCCCCGGACCGCCGCGAACACGGCGAGGGACGAGTGTACCCGACCCGGCAGGTCAGCCCTCTTCGATCGTCACCGGTGCGGGCAGCGTGCGGGCGTTGTGCTCGATGAGCACCCACTCGTCCGCGCCGGGCCCTCGGCGCCGCTCGAGCATGGTCCATGCGGTGTTGGAGATGACCCCGAGTGAGCCCACCCGGTTCAGCGGTAGCCCGATGAGCTGAGCCACCGCCAGCCTGGCGGCGCCACCGTGGGTCGCAAGCACAACCAGCCCGTCACCGACGATCCGTCCGGCGGCGCGCAGCACCGCCGCGAGCATGCGCGCCGCGACGTCGGTCCGCGACTCCCCACCAGGGGGGCGGTGGTGCGGGTCGCCGCTGGCCCAAGCGGCCCAGTCCAGCGGGTACTGCTGGCGGATCTCCGCCCCGGTCAGCCCCTGGAACACCCCGCCGTGGGTCTCCCGCAGGTCGCTGTCGAGATCGACCGTCAACCCGGTCACATCCGCCAGCGCCTGCGCGGTGTGGTGCGCTCGGGACAGGTCGGACGAGACGAGCAGGTCTGGCTCGAGCCGGGCCAGCAGCGGTGCCGTCCGTCGCGCCTGGGCCCGTCCGAGGGAATCCAGCGAGACGTCGGTCTGGCCCTGGAAACGCCCCTCGGCGTTCCAGGTCGTCTGGCCGTGCCGCCACAGCACCACCTGAACCCGGCTGGTCACCGGTCCGTGCGTCGGGCTGGTGAATGACGAGTGCGGCTGGGTGGCCGGCGAACCTGCCACGTCCTACCCCTCGCGTCGGGACACGGGCTCAGGAGTGACGACCAGCACCGGGCAGTCCTTCCACAGCCGCTCGAGGGCGTAGAAGTCCCGGTCGTCCGGCTGCATGACATGCACCACGAGGTCGACGTAGTCCAGCAGCACCCAGCGGCCCTCACGCTCGCCCTCCCGCCGCGCCGGGCGCAGGCTGTGCTCGCGCAGCCGCTCCTCGATGGCATCCACGATCGCCTTCACCTGCCGCTCGTTCGCGCCCGAGCAGAGCAGGAAGATGTCGGCGATGCCGAGCTGCTCGGACACGTCGAAGCCGATGATGTCCGTGGCAAGCTTGTCGGCGGCGGCCCTCGCCGCCTGCGTCGCGAGGGCGACACTGTCCGGTGGGGCGGTCATGTGGTCGGCTCCTCCGGGCCACCGCCCGCCGGCGGCCGGTACAACCTGCGCTTGGACACGTACTGCACGACACCGTCCGGCACGAGGTACCAGATCGGCTCCCCTGCGCCGACCCGGTCACGGCAGTCGGTGGACGAGATGGCCAGCGCCGGTACCTCGACCAGCGCCACCCGCTCCGGCGGGAGGGTTCCCAGGCGGAGCTCGTGGCCAGGGCGGGTGCAGCCGACGAAGTGCGCCAGCTCGAAGCAGTCCTCGGCGTCCCGCCAGGTGACGATCTTGGCCAGCGCATCCGCCCCGGTGATGAAGTACAGGTCCCAGGACGGGCCGCGGGAGGCGGCGATGTCGCGCAGCGTGTCGACGGTGTAGGTGGGCCCTGGCCGGTTGATGTCGACACGCGACACCGAGAACCGCGGGTTGGACGCGGTGGCGATGACCGTCATCAGGTACCGGTCCTCGGCGTCGGAGACGGCCCGGTCCTCCTTCTGCCATGGCTCTCCGGTGGGGACGAACACGACCTCGTCCAGGTCGAACCACGACTGGACCTCGCTGGCGGCCACGAGGTGACCGTGGTGGATCGGGTCGAACGTGCCGCCCATGACGCCCAGTCGACGCTGGGTCATGCCCGCACCACGCAGCCGCCCATCGCGCTAGGCGTGGGGACGTCCCTTCCCGAAGATGAGCGTGACGACCAGCAGCGCGAGCAGCAGCACCAGGGCCACGGTACCGAACACCCACGGTTCGACGGGCAGCTCGATCACCTCTTCGCTCATCAGCATCAGGGAGGTCTCCTTCCTCGGTGGGCGGGCCCAGCCTAGCGGCGGGCGGACTCGACAGTAGTCAGGATCGGACGTGCCCGTCGCCACTGACCACCCAGGTGGTGGACGTCAGCGCGCTCAGACCCATGGGACCGCGGGCGTGCAGCTTCTGGGTCGAGATGCCGATCTCGGCACCGAGCCCCAGCTGCTCACCATCGGTGAACCGGGTCGAGGCGTTGACCATGACCGCGGCCGAGTCGACACCGGTGACGAACCGCCGCACCGCGGTGACGGAGTCGCTGACGATCGCCTCGGTGTGCCCGCTGGACCAGCGGCGGATGTGCGCCACCGCGTCGTCCAGGCCGTCCACCACGCCGGCGGCGATGTCGAGGGAGTAGTACTCGGCGGCCCAGTCCTCGTCGGTCACCGGCGCGGTCGGCACCCCGGTGGCCGCGCCGGCGCGGGCGACGGCTGCGTCGGCGTGCACGGTGACCCCCGCCTCCGCCAGCGCGGTCAGCGCCCGCGGCAGGAACTCCTCGGCCACGTCGCGGTGCACCAGCAGCGTCTCGGCCGCGTTGCACACGGTGGGACGCTGCACCTTGGCGTTGAGCAGGATGGCCAGTGCCTTGTCCAGGTCTGCGGCCGCGTCCACGTACACGTGCACGTTGCCCACCCCGGTCTCGATGACCGGCACGGTGGACTCGGTGACCACCGACGAGATCAGCGCCGCCCCGCCGCGCGGGATGAGCACGTCGACCAGGCCGCGGGCGCGCATGAGGTGCTTGACCGAGTCGTGGGAGGTCCCCGGGACGAGCTGGATCGCGTCCGCCGGCAGCCCCTGGACTGCTAGCGCCTCGCGAAGCACGTCGACGAGAACTGCGTTGGTGGCGAACGCCGAGGACGAGCCACGAAGCAGCACGGCGTTGCCGGACTTCAGGCACAGCCCGGCCGCGTCCACCGTCACGTTCGGACGGGCCTCGTAGATCATCCCCACCACTCCGAGCGGGACCCGCACCTGGCTCACGCCCAAGCCGTTGGGCAGCTGGTAGCCACTGACCACCTCCCCCACCGGGTCGGGCAGCGCCGCGACCTGACGCAGCCCGCCGGCGATGCCGGCGATGCGCTCCGGGGTCAGGGCCAGCCGGTCGATGAGCCCGGCCGCCGTGCCGGCCGAGCGGGCACGGTCGAGGTCCTCGATGTTCACGGCCACGACCCGGTCAGTGGCCGCCTCGAGCGCGTCGGCCATGGCCAGCAGGGCAGCGTCCTTGCTGTCGCGGGTCAGCGCCGCGAGCCCGGTGGCGGCCTCGCGGGCGCGTCGGGCCACGGCCAGGACGTCGGCCTCGGTCACCTCCGCGGTCGTCTCGGTCATGAGCCAAGGGTAGGCCCGCGGAACAGCACGAGGTCGTCGGCGTGGACGACCTCGCGCTCGTACTCCGGGCCCAGCTCGGCGGCGAGGTCGCGGGTGGACCGGCCAAGCAGCCGCGGCAGCTCGGCTGAGGAGTAGTTGACCAGGCCCCGCGCGACCGACGACCCGTCAGCCGCGACGAGGTCGACCGGCTCGCCCGCGGCAAAGCTGCCCTCGACACCGGTGATCCCGGCGGGCAGCAAGGAGGTGCGTCGGTCCACCAGAGCCGCCACAGCGCCGGAGTCCAGCTGCAGCCGCCCGCGGGACTCGGTGGCGTGCTCCAGCCACAGCAACCGGGTGGCCCGGCGACGCCGACGCGGACGGAACCACGTCCCCGCCTGCCCGGACAGCGCGGCGCCGGCGTCCTCGGCACGCGAGAGCACCACACCGATGCCGGACTCGGTGGCGATCTGCGCAGCCTCGAGCTTGGTGGTCATGCCTCCGCTGCCGACGCCTGCGGCCCCCGACCGCCGCACGTCCACACCTTCGAGGTCGGCCGCCGAGACGACCTCGAGGATCAGCCGGGCGCCGGGCTTGCGCGGGTCCCCGTCGTAGAGCCCGCCGACATCGGAGAGCAGGACCAGGACGTCGGCGTGGACGAGCTGCGCGACGAGCGCCGCGAGCCGGTCGTTGTCGCCGAAGCGGATCTCGTGGGTGGCGACGGTGTCGTTCTCGTTGACCACCGGAAGCGCACCCATCTCGAGGAGCCGGTGGAACGTCCGGTAGGCGTTGCGGTAGTGGGTGCGCCGGGTGACGTCGTCCACCGTGAGCAGCACCTGCCCGACCGTGATCCCACGCCGGGCGAACGCGGCGGTGTAGCGGGCCAGCAGTAGACCCTGGCCCACACTGGCGGCAGCCTGCTGGGTGGCCAGGTCCCGAGGACGGTGCGTGAGCTGGAGGGGAGCGAGCCCGGCGGCGATCGCGCCGGAGGAGACCAGGACCACCTCGACGCCGTGGTCCCGGGCGTCGGCGAGGTCGTCGACGAGCTGATCGAGGGCCACGGTGTCCAGCCCTCCCGACACCGTGGCGATCGAGGACGAGCCGACCTTGACCACGACCCGCCGGGCAGCGGCCATCGCCTCGGCCCGGCCGGCCACGACTGTCCGCGGGCTCATCGACCCTCCAGCCGCGGGTCGGAGCCCCGCGGGCCGAGCTGTTCAGCACCCGCGGTCACCATCGGCTCCCAGTCGAACACGACCGCGTCGTCATCGCCCCCGATGACCACCTCGTCCCCCTCGAGCGCCCCCTGCCCCTGCAGGGCGGCCTCCACCCCCAGCCGGGCCAGCCGGTCGGCGAGGTACCCGACAGCCTCGTCGTTGGAGAAGTCGGTCTGCCGCACCCAGCGCTCCGGGCGGGTGCCGCGCACCCGGAACCGGTGCCCGTCGGGGGTGTCCTCCCGGGTGACGGTGAACCCGGCCTCGTCGACGGGCTCCGGACGAAGCACCAGACGGGTCGCCTCCGGGGCGGGGGCCGCTGCGCGCGCGGCGAGCACGATCTCGCCCAGGGCGAACCGCAGGGCGCGCAGCCCGGCGCCGGTGGCGGCCGACACCGCGACCACCGGCCAGCCCCGGGCCTGCAGGTCGCCGCGCACGATCTCGGCCAGCTCACGCGCGTCGGGCACGTCGATCTTGTTCAGGGCCACCAGGCGCGGCCGGTCGTCCAGCCCGCCGTAGGCGCGCAGCTCGCGCTCGATGACGTCGACATCGGTGACCGGGTCGCGGCCCGGCTCGAGAGTGGCGCAGTCGACCACATGGACGATCACCGCGCACCGCTCGACGTGGCGCAAGAAGTCGTGGCCCAGGCCGCGGCCGTCGCTGGCGCCCTCGATGAGCCCCGGCACGTCCGCGACGGTGAACCGGGTGTCGCCGGCCTCGACCACCCCGAGGTTCGGGACGAGCGTGGTGAACGGGAAGTCGGCGATCTTCGGTCGGGCGGCCGACAGGGCGGCCACCAGGCTCGACTTGCCGGCGCTGGGGAAGCCGACGAGGGCGACGTCCGCGACCGACTTCAGCTCCAGGGTGACGGTGCATGACTCGCCGGGTTCGCCGAGCAGGGCGAACCCGGGAGCCTTGCGCCGCGGGGAGGCGAGGGCGGCGTTGCCGAGGCCCCCGCGCCCACCGTGGGCCACGACGTACCGGGTCCCGGCGCCGACGAGGTCCACCAGCACCGTGCCGGCCTCGTCCACGACGACGGTTCCGTCCGGGACGGCGAGAACGACGTCGGCGCCCTCGGCACCATGCCGGTTGCCCCCCTGTCCGGGGCGGCCGTTGCCGGCGCGCCGATGGGGGCGTCGTTGGTAGTCCAGCAGCGTGGTCACACTGGGGTCGACCTCGAGGATCACGTCTCCGCCGCGTCCCCCGTTGCCGCCGTCGGGGCCGCCGAGGGGCTTGAACTTCTCCCGGCGCACCGATGCACATCCCCCTCCCCCGTCACCGGCCGAGACGTGCAGGACGGCACGGTCGACAAAGGTGGGGATGGCCACGGAGGTGACCAGCGGGACCGGCTACTCCCCGGCGGGAGCGCCAGCGGGGAGGATCTCGACGATGCGGCGACCCCGTCGGCTGCCGAACCGGACCTGCCCGGCCTGCAGGGCGAACAGGGTGTCGTCGGACCCGCGGCCGACGTTCGGACCGGGGTGGAAGTGGGTGCCGCGCTGGCGGACGAGGATCTCCCCGGCGTTGACCTGCTGGCCGCCGAAACGCTTGACCCCCAGACGCTGCGCGTTGGAGTCGCGACCGTTCCTGGACGACGACGCGCCCTTCTTGTGTGCCATGTTCGCGCTCCTTGCCGGTTGTCAGCGTGCGTGGTTCGGTGACGCCTGCGAGCTGGTGCCTAGGCGGTGATGTCGAGGACCTTGACCTGCGAGTACCGCTGGCGGTGACCCTGCCTGCGCTTGTACCCGGACTTGTTCTTGAAATGCTGGATGCGGATCTTGGGGCCCTTCGCCTGGCCGAGAACCTCGGCGGTGACGCTCACGGCGGACAGCCGGTCGGCGTCGCTGGTGACCGTGTCACCGTCCACGACGAGCACAGCCGGCAGCTGGACGGTGTCGCCCACCTGGGCCGGCGCGTCGATCTCGATGACATCGCCGACCTCGACCTTGGTCTGGCCGCGGCCGTTGCGCACGATCGCGTACACCGCACACTCTCTCTCCCGCCAGGCTCTGCTGGCCTCGTACTGGCTTCTCGTCCCGGCGACCCGACGTCGAGGGGTCTCGCTGTCCGGCTTCGCCCCGCTGGTGCATGACCGAGGTCAGAAGCAGTTCCGGGCCGACCCACCATGGTACGGACCCGCTCCGAGAGGGGTCAAACCGCGGCGGGTGCCTGCTCGGTCTCGGTGGCGCTCTCGGGCTTGTCCGGTGTCTCGGCGCGCTTGCCCGAGGCGTCGGAGCCACCGCGGCGCTTGGACGAGGACCGACGGGTGGGCTCCCGTGAGGACGTCGGCGATACCGGCACCGGCTCCCTCGTGGTGACCAGGCCACGGCCGTTGCAGCAGTCGCAGGGCTTGCTGAAGGTCTCCAGCAGGCCGGTCCCGATGCGCTTGCGGGTCATCTGCACCAGGCCCAGCGAGGTCACCTCGGCGACCTGGTGGCGGGTGCGGTCGCGGGCCAGGCACTCCACGAGGCGGCGCAGCACCAGGTCACGGTTGCTGCCAAGCACCATGTCGATGAAGTCGATGACGATGATGCCGCCGATGTCGCGCAGCCGGAGCTGGCGGGCGACCTCCTCGGCGGCCTCGAGGTTGTTCTTGGTCACCGTCTCCTCGAGGTTTCCCCCGCCCCCGGTGAACTTGCCCGTGTTGACGTCCACCACCGTCATCGCCTCGGTGCGGTCGATGACCAGCGAGCCGCCGGACGGCAGCCAGACCTTGCGTTCGAGCGCCTTGGCGATCTGCTCGTCCACCCGGTAGTGGTCGAAGACGTCCTGCTCGGAGTCCCAGCGCTGCAGCCTGTCGACGAGCGTGGGCGCGACGTGGGACACGTAGGGCTCGATGGTGTCCCAGGCGTCGTCGCCGGAGACGACGATTGCGGCGAAGTCCTCGTTGAACAGGTCACGGACGATCTTCAGCGTCAGGTCGGGCTCGGCGTAGAGCGTCGAAGGGGCCGACCCGGAGGCGACCTTGGCCTCGATGTCCTCCCACTGGGCCTTCAGGCGGGCCACATCGCGGCGCAGCTCCTCCTCACCAGCGCCCTCTGCGGCGGTGCGGATGATCACCTCCGCGTCGTCCGGGACCACGTCCTTGAGGATGCCGCGCAGGCGGGACCGCTCGGTGTCGGACAGCTTGCGGCTGATGCCGCTCATCGAGCCGCCCGGCACATACACCACGAACCGGCCGGGCAGGCTGATGCTGCTGGTCAGCCGAGCACCCTTGTGCCCGATGGGGTCCTTGGTGACCTGGACGAGCACGCTCTGCCCCGAGGTCAGGGCCTCCTCGATCCGCTTGGGCTTGCCCTCGGACAGGCTCCAGTCGACCTCGCCCGCGTAGAGCACCGCGTTGCGTCCCCGACCGATGTCGACGAAGGCCGCCTCCATGGCCGGCAGCACGTTCTGCACCTTGCCCAGGTAGATGTTGCCGATGATGCTGCGCTGGGTGCCCTGGTCGAGGTAGTGCTCGGCGAGCATGCCGTCCTCGAGGACGGCAAGCTGGGTCAGCGGGTTGTCCCGGTCGCCGCGCTGCCGGACGACCATGACCCGCTCGACGGACTCCCGGCGGGCCAGGAACTCCGACTCCGACATGATCGTCGGACGGCGACGCCCGGTGTCGCGCCCGTCGCGACGGCGCTGCCGCTTGGCCTCCACCCGGGTCGACCCGCGGGTCGCGGTGATCTCGTCGTCGGCTCGGCGACTCTCCCGTACCCGGACGACGGTGTCGGCGAGGTCGTCGGCACGCGCCGCGCCCTCACCGGCGCCGGCCTTGCGACGCCGACGACGGCGCCGACGCGTGGACGTGCTGGCGCCCTCACCCTCCTGGGAGGGTTCGGCCTCATCGTCCCGGGAGGTGTCCTTCCCTGGTTCCTCGGCGCCGGACTCGGCCTGCTCGGCGTCGGGCGCGGCCTGCTCGGCGTCGGCAGCAGTCGGCTCCGGCGCCTCCTCGGTGCCCTCGCCTGCGTCAGGACCGGACTTGCGGCGGCCACGCCCCCCTCGGCGGCGTCGCTTGCGAGGACCGGTCGCTTCTGTGTCGTCGGCACCTTCCTCGGTGGTCTGCGATGCCGACGGTTCCCCGTCGCTGTCCCCGGACGCAGCCTCCGGCTCAGGGTGCGGCCGCGAGGAGGTCGCCCGGCGCCGCGGGGCCACCTCGACCGGCTGCGGGGGCTGGAACAGCGGCACGGCGGCAACCTCAGCGGCCTGGCTCGCCCCCGGCGGCGCAGCCTCCGCAGTCGCAGCGGCGTCCTGATCGGGCGAGGTGAACGTGGGCTCCGGCGGGCCGGCGGGCCGTCTGGCCGCGCGTCGGCGGCGCTGCGGGCGCGACGGCTCCTCGTCCCCTGCCGCGGCGGGCTCTGTGTCGGGCACGCCCTCGGGCACACCCTCGGTCGCGGCTGGAGCCTCGTCGCCTGGGGTCGCCTCGGGGTGGGTCTCGGGGATCGTGTCGGGGGTGGTCTCGGGGGTGGTGTCGGATGGCACCAACGTCTGTCTCCTACTCGCCCCGCCCGGGTCGTCCCCTGGCGGGGGTGTCGCGTCCCGGCCCCGGGGGGCCAGCACGGAAGCCTGCTGGTCGCGAGTCCGCGGAGGTCCGCGCTTCCAGTGGCCGCGTGCCCGGGGACTCGGGAGTCGCCGGTCGCGGCCGCATCATGTCAGCGGGTCGACCACCGTGCCGGTCTGCGCGTCGAGCGGGCCCTGGTCGAGCCGGGTGGCCACAGGTGGCACCGGAGGGATGAGCCCGGCGACGTCGCGCAGTCCAGCGAGGACGTCGTCCGGTCGAACAGACGGTGTCCCGTGCCATACGACCATCTGCAGTATCGCACAGGAACCCTCGTCCGTGCCGCAGTCGTCCACAGTCGCCTGCACGAGTGCCGCCCTGACGTCCACCGTCGTGCGCCCGGACTTGGTCGTGCGCGGCACCGAGAGGCTGGTGGTGGCGAGCAGGGCGGCGACCGCAGCCTCGAGGTCGCGCCGCAACACCCCGGGGAAGGCGATCTTCCACCGCGAGGCTGCCTCGGGCCCGGTGAGCCGCTCCCCCAGCGACGGGCCGACCGCTTCGACCACCGCCACGATGTCGAGACCATCGGGCAACGCCTCGTCCAGGGCCTGGGACACCTGCTGCGGGTCGCGTCGCTCCTGCAGCCCGATCTCGACGTACTCGGCCTCGCTGGCGACACCGGTGGGCACCGCCGGCAGGTAGGAGATCCGCGGGTGCGGGCTGAACCCCTGCGAGTGCGCGACGGGGACGCCGGCCCGGCGCAGCGCCCGCTCGAGGGACCGCTGGAAGTCGCGCACGCTGGTGAACCGCATCCGTCCGCGCTTGGCGTAGCGGATCCGCAGGCGCTGCACGACCGGCGGCTGCGGGTGAGGGGCGGACCCGCGCACCGCTCAGACCGGCTCGAGCGGCAGCAGACGCTGCCCGGTGGGCCCGATCTCGATGCTGCTACCGAGGCTGGGGCACACGCCGCAGAAGTAGCAGGCGCTCCACCGGCAGTCCTCGACGCCCTCGGCCTCGGGGTCGAGGGCGTCCTGCCAGTCCTCCCAGAGCCACTGCTTGTCCAGGCCGGAGTCGAGGTGGTCCCACGGCAGCATCTCGTCGTGGCCGCGCTCCCGGGTGGTGTACCAGTCGATGTCGACACCCGTCCCGGCCAGCGCCTTCTCAGCCGCGGTGGTCCAGCGCTCGTGGGAGATGTGCTCGCTCCAGCCGTCGAAGCGTCCACCGGCTGCCCAGACCGCCTCGACGACACGGCCGACCCGCCGGTCGCCGCGGGACAACAGCCCCTCGACGATGCCGGGCTTGCCGTCGTGGTAGCGCAGCCCGATGGCCTTGGCGTAGTCGCGGTCGCGGCGGATCTCCTCGCGCAGCAGCCGCAGCCGCTCGTCGGTGCGCTCGTGGTCGAGCTGCGCGGCCCACTGGAACGGGGTGTGCGGCTTGGGCACGAACCCGCCGATGGACACGGTGCAGCGGATGTCGCGCCGGCCCGACACCTTGCGTCCGGTGCGGATCACCTCGCGGGCCAGTGCGGCGATCTGCAGCACGTCCTCGTCGGTCTCGGTCGGGAGCCCGCACATGAAGTAGAGCTTGACGTGGCGCCAGCCGTGCTCGTAGGCGGTGGCTACGGTGCGGATGAGGTCGTCCTCGCTGACCTGCTTGTTGATCACGTTGCGCATCCGCTCCGAGCCACCCTCGGGGGCGAAGGTCAGCCCCGAGCGGCGGCCGTTGCGGGACAGCTCGTTGGCCAGCGTCACGTTGAACGCGTCCACCCGGGTGCTCGGCAGCGACAGCGCGGTGGTGGTGCCCGCGTAGCGCTCGGCGAGGTCGGTGGCGATGGCGCCGATCTCGGAGTGGTCGGCGCTGGACAGGCTGAGCAGTCCCACCTCGGACAGCCCGGACGCGCGCAGCCCTGCCTCGACCATCTCCCCGATGGTGGTGATGCTGCGCTCCCGGACGGGACGGGTGATCATGCCGGCCTGGCAGAACCGGCAGCCGCGGGTGCAGCCGCGGAAGATCTCCACGCTGTAGCGCTCGTGCACGGTCTCGGCCAGCGGCACGATCGGACGGGACGGGTACGGCCACGCGTCCAGGTCGGCGAGCGTGTGCTTGTGGACGCGCGCCGGCACGCCGGCACGGTTGGGCGTGACGGCGGCGATCGGTCCGTCCGGGTGGTAGCTCACGTCGTAGAACGCCGGGACGTAGACCCCGCCGCCGGCGGCCAGCAGGCCCAGGACCTCCTCGCGCCCCCCGGGACGTCCGGCGGCCTTCCAGCGACGCACCACCTCGGTGACGGCAGTGACGATCTGCTCGCCGTCGCCCATGATCGCGGCGTCGACGAAGTCGGCGATGGGTTCGGGGTTGAACGCCGCGTGCCCGCCGACGACGACAAGAGGGTGACGCTCGTCGCGATCGGCCGCACGCAGCGGGATGCCGGCGAGGTCGAGCGCGGTCAGCAGGTTGGTGTAGCCGAGCTCGGTGGCCAGCGAGACCCCGAGGATGTCGAACGCCCCCACCGGGCGGTGCGCGTCGACGGTGAACTGGGGGACGCCGTGCTCGCGCATGAGCGCCTCGAGGTCGGGCCACACGCTGTAGGTGCGCTCGGCGATCGTGTCCGGCTGCTCGTTGAGCAGCTCGTAGAGGATCTGGACGCCCTGGTTGGGCAGGCCGACCTCGTAGGCATCCGGATACATCAGTGCCCACCGCACGGTGCGCGTGTCGTCCCCCCAGGGCTTGACGACCGAGTTGAGCTCGCCGCCCACGTACTGCACAGGCTTCTGCACCCGGGGCAGCAGCGGCTCGAGCTGGGCGAACAGCGACTCCATCAGGGCTGCAGCCTACGTCGCGGCCCCGGCTCGGACGCAGCCATCGCTGAGGTCAGGGCCCGTCGGGGAACCAGAGCGCGAGCTCGCGAGCAGCGGACTCGGGCGAGTCCGAGGCGTGCACGAGGTTCTCCGAGCCCGACAGCGAGTAGTCGCCGCGGATGGTGCCAGGCGCGGCCTTGCGACCGTCGGTGGCGCCCACCAGGGTGCGGACCACGCTGACCGCCTGGTCCCCCTCGACGATGAGCGCGATGAGCGGCCCGGAGGTGATGAAGGCCTGAAGGCCGGCGTACCAGGCCTTCTCGACGTGCTCGGCGTAGTGCTCGTCGGCGTGCTCGGTGCTGATCTGGTGCATGTGCATCGCGGTGATGGCCAGGCTCTTGCGCTCGAAGCGCGCGAGGATGTCGCCGACGAGGCCGCGGCGGACCGCGTCGGGCTTGAGCAGGACGAGCGTGCGCTCGGACACGGTGACTCCCAGGGTTCTGCGTGCAACGTCCCCACGATTGTCGTCCATCGCCGGTCGCTGTCGCGCCATCGCACGCCTGACGAGGCGCGTAGGAGCCTGACGAGGCACGTAGGAGCCTGACGAGGCAC
>CAYHHE010000020.1:33617-39729 GCA_964356295.1 uncultured Actinomycetes bacterium
CGTAGGAGCCTGACGAGGCACGTAGGAGCCTGACGAGGCACACACGCCCCGTCAAGCTCCGACGGGCGTACTTGACGTGATCACTTGGGCTCAGGGCGGTTCGCTCAGTTGGGCTCAGGGCGGTTCGCTCAGCTGGGGCCGGGGCGGTCGGCCTCGACCTGGCGGGCGATGCGCAGGGCCAGGTACCAGAGCAGCGCGAAGATGGCGCCGAGGACGAACATGGCCGGGACGACGAACCCGAGGGCGATCGCCAGCAGTTGGACGACCCAGCCCAGGGGGTAGCCCCACCCGCGGCCGAGCCCGGCGATGGCGACGATGCACAGCACGATGAGCGCCACGCCGGCGGCGATGCCGACCCCCGGGTCGACCCCGAAGATCGTCACTGCGACCGGCACCACGAGCAGCAGCACGATCGCCTCGAGCCCGAGGACACCGGACGCCAGCCCACGCATGACTACGAGCCTGCCAGCAGGCGCCGCGCCTCGCCCGCCGTGATGACCGACCCGGTCACGACCACTCCGGAGCCACCCAGCGCCGCCGGGTCGTCGACCAGGGCGATCGCGGCGTCCAGCGCGTCGGGCAGCAGTGCCTGGACCTCGACGCGGTCCTCGCCGAAGACCTCGACGGCGACCGCAGCGAGGGCGTCCACGGGCATCGCGCGCGGAGTCCGCGCCTCGGTCACCACGACGCAGTCGAGCACGGGCTCGAGCGCCTCGAGGATGCCCGCGGCGTCCTTGTCGGCCAGTACGCCGACGACCCCGACGAGCCGGTCGAAGGCGAACTCCTCCTGCAGCGCCTGTGCCAGCGCACGCGCGCCGTGCGGGTTGTGCGCGGCGTCCAGCATGATCGTGGGACTGCGCCGGACGATCTCCATCCGCCCGGGTGAGGTCACCGAGGCGAACCCGTGCCGCACCACCTCGAGGTCGAGCATCTGCTCCCCCGCGCCGAAGAACGCCTCGGCCGCGGCGAGGGCGACGGCGGCGTTGTGTGCCTGATGGACGCCGTGCATCGGCAGAACGATGTCGTCGTAGACCCCGGCGCGGGTCTGCAGCGCCAGCACTTGGCCTCCGACAGCGATGTCGCGAGCACGCACCCCGAACTCCAGGCCTTCGCGGACGACTGTGGCCCCGACATCGGCGCAGCGCTGGAGCAGCACCTCCGCGGCCGCCAGGCTCTGCTGGGCCAGCACGGCGACGGCGCCGGTCGAGATGATCCCCGCCTTCTCGGTCGCGATCGTGGCGACGTCGGGACCCAGGTAGTCCGTGTGGTCGATGTCGATGGGGGTGACGACCGCCACCACCCCGTCGGCCACGTTCGTGGCGTCCCAGGTGCCGCCCATGCCCGTCTCGACCACCGCCACCCCAACGGGGGCGTCCGCGAACGCTGCGTAGCCCATGGCGGTGAGCACCTCGAAGTACGACAGCGGCGTGTCCAGGAACCGGTCGTCCACGATGCCGAGGTAGGGGGCGACGTCGTCGTACACGTCGACGAACCGCTCGACGGAGATCGGCTGGCCGTCGATGACGATGCGCTCGCGGATGTCGGTGACATGGGGGCTGGTGAACAGGCCGGTGCGCAGCCCGAACCCGCGCAGCATCGACTCGACCATCCGGGCGGTCGAGGACTTGCCGTTGGTACCGGCGACCTGGATGACCGGGTAGGCCCGCTGCGGGTCCCCCAGCAGCTGGACGAGGGCGGCGATGCGATCCAGGGACGGCTCGAGGCGCGTCTCGGGCCAGCGACCGAGCAGCTCGGCCTGGATCTGCTCGAACCGCTGCGCCTGCGCGTCGGAGCCGCCCGGCACGTCCATGATCACGCAGTCTAGGGTGCGACGCGAAACTGGGCGTGACCTGCGCCATCGTCCTCGTCGACAGCACAGGCCACCGGTGGACGGGACGGCAGGCACGCAGGACGGCGGCCAGCACGGAGGTCAGCAAGCATGAGCCCTGCCTCGGTGCTCCGCCTGGCCGGAGTGCGCGGCTCGGTGCTGGCCTGGGGCTCGTCGGTCGTGGCGGACGCGGTGCTGTTGGTCGCCCTGCTGGTCGTGGCCTACGACACCGGTGGCCCAGGGCTCGTCGCCCTGTGGTCGGGAGCCCGGATGCTCCCCACGCTGGTAGTGGCACCGCTGGTCGTCGGCCGAGGGGACCGTGGTGGACGACGGAGATGGCTGCTGGGGGTACTGGGTGCCCGCCTGGCGCTCACCCATCGACCGATGCACGCCGCGTTGCTGCCCTCGCTGGCCGCCACACCCGCCGAGCTGACCGCAGCCAACACGGCATCCTCGCTGGCCGAAGGGATCGGGACGATCCTGGGGCCGGCGCTCGCCGGGGCGCTGCTCCTGCTCGGACCGCCGGCGCTCGCGGTCGCGATGGCGGCTGCGGTGCTGGCCGTGGGGGTTGCCGCCGCAGGGACCGTCCCCGCTGACCCCCGGACCACAACCAGGCGTACCTCCGAGATCAGAGACCTCCGCGCCGGTCTCGGCGCGCTGGCGCGCACACCGGTGCTGCTGACCCTGCTGAGCGCCCAAGCCTTCGCCGAGGGTGTGCTCCTCGTCGCCATTGTCGTGCTGGCCATCGACGTCCTCGGGCTCGGTGACGCCGCAGTCGGCTGGCTGGGCGCAGTGCTCGGCACCGGAGGCGTGACCGGCGCGCTCCTGCTGGCCTGGCGGGCGCGGTCGACCGCACTGGCCCGCACCTACGCCGTGGGCGTCGTGCTCTGGGGGCTGCCAATGGTGCTGGTCGGGCTGTGGCCCCGCCCGCTCACCCTGATCGTGGCGGTCGTGGTGATCGGTGTCGGAGCGGCCGTCGTCGACGTCGGGTCGTTCACGCTCGTGGCCCGCGTTGTCCCGGCGCCCCTGCTGGGTCACGCGCTGGGTGCGTTCGCCGGTGTCCGGGTGCTGGCCTCGGCCCTGGGCTCATGGGTGCTCGGACTGCTCCTCCCGGCGCTGGGGACGACCGGGTCGCTGGTCCTCGTCGGTGTCGTGGTGGCCGGGCTCGCCCTGCTCTCGGCCCGCGCGGCAGCAGCCACAGACCGTGGGCTGGTGCGCAGCGAGCACCTCGGGGTCCTGAGTGCCACCCCCGTGCTCGCGCCATTGCCGCGTCTGACCCTGGAGCACCTGTCGTCGGTGGCGGTGGAGCACGCCTACCGGGACGGCGAGGTGGTCATGCGCGAGGGCGAGCCGGGGGCGGCCTACCACGTGGTGGTCGACGGGCGGGCCGTCGTGACGGTGCACGGACGGCAGGTGGCGTTGCTGGGGCGCGGCGAGGGGTTCGGCGAGATCGCCCTGCTGCGCGGGGTACCGCGCACGGCGACCGTGAGCGCCGCCGGACCGTTGCGGACGGTGAGCCTGGGACGCGAGGAGTTCGTGCCAGCTGTCACCGGGAACCTCGGAGCCGCCGCCGCAGCCGCCGTCGTCGCGGATGCCCGCCTCCCCGCCGGCACCGACGAGTCGTGACAGGCGCGCCGGGACGGCGAGACCAGGGACCTAGAATCCGTCCGTGCAGTCGCAGGTACCCGACAAGCCCGGCCTCGAGGGCCTCGAAGCCCGGTGGACGGCGCACTGGGCCGAGCAGGGCACGTACCACTTCGACCGCACCGCCACCCGCGAGCAGGTGTACTCGATCGACACCCCTCCGCCGACGGTGTCCGGCTCGCTGCACGTCGGGCACGTGTTCTCCTACACCCACACCGACCTGATCGCCCGCTACAAGCGCATGCGCGGCTACCAGGTGTTCTACCCGATGGGCTGGGACGACAACGGACTGCCCACCGAGCGCCGGGTGCAGAACTACTACGGCGTGCGCTGCGACCCGTCCCGGCCCTACGACCCGGACGAGACGCTGCCGGACAAGCCGTCCAGCAACCCGGCGCAGCAACAGCCGATCTCCCGCCGCTGGTTCGTCGAGCTCTGCGGAGAGCTGACCACGCAGGACGAGCAGGCCTTCGAGGAGCTGTGGCGCCGGCTCGGGCTGTCGGTGGACTGGCGGCACACCTACCAGACGATCGACGCCGGTTCCCGGGCCACCAGCCAGCGGGCGTTCCTGCGCAACCTGGCCCGAGGCGAGGCGTACCGGGCCGAGGCACCCACCCTGTGGGACGTCACGTTCCGCACCGCGGTCGCCCAGGCCGAGTTGGAGGACCGCGAGCGACCCAGCGCCTACCACCGGGTCGCGTTCTACCGGGTGAACGCTCACGAGCCGAACGACCGCGGTGCGCCGGTGTGGATCGAGACGACCCGTCCCGAGCTCATCCCGGCCTGCGTGGCGCTGGTCGCTCACCCCGACGACGAGCGCTACCAGCCGCTGTTCGGCAGCGCCGTCCGCTCGCCGCTCTTCGACGTCGACGTGCCCGTGCTCGCGCACCCGCTGGCCGAGCCCGACAAGGGCTCAGGCATCGCGATGATCTGCACCTTCGGCGACCTCACCGACGTGACGTGGTGGCGCGAGCTGTCGCTGCCGACCCGTCCGGTGATCGGCTGGGACGGTCGCCTGCAGCCCGAGGCCCCTGCGTGGGTGACCACCGAAGGGGGGCGCCGTGCCTACGCCGAGCTCGCCGGCACGACGGTGCACGCGGCCAAGGAGCGCATCACCGCGCTGCTCACGCAGGCCGGGCACACCGAGGGAGACCCCAAGCCGATCACGCATCCGGTGAAGTTCTACGAGAAGGGCGACAAGCCGCTGGAGATCGTCACCACGCGCCAGTGGTACATCACCAACGGCGGCCGGGAGATGCCGCTGCGTGACGCACTGCTGGCCCGCGGAGCCGAGCTGGACTGGCATCCGGAGTACATGCGGCACCGCTACGAGTCGTGGGTGCGCGGGCTCAACGGCGACTGGCTGATCAGCCGGCAACGCTTCTTCGGGGTGCCGATCCCGCTGTGGTACCAGCTCGACGAGCACGGCAACCCGCTCTGGGACGACCCGATCACCCCGAACAAGTCGGCGCTGCCGATCGACCCGCAGTCCGACGCCCCGCCCGGCTACACCGACGAGCAGCGCGGCGTTCCCGGCGGCTTCATCGGCGACCCGGACGTGATGGACACCTGGGCCACGTCCTCGCTGAGCCCGCAGATCGCCGGCGGCTGGGAACGCGACCCCGACCTGTTCGGGCGGGTCTACCCGATGGACCTACGGCCGCAGGCGCACGAGATCATCCGCACCTGGCTCTTCTCCTCGGTGGTGCGCGCGCATCTGGAGTTCGACGCGCTGCCGTGGTCGGACGCGGCGATCAGCGGCTGGATCCTCGACCCGGACCGCAAGAAGATGTCGAAGTCCAAGGGCAACGTCGTCACGCCGATGGGGCTGCTGGAGGAGCACGGGTCGGACGCCGTGCGGTACTGGGCGTCGAGTGGACGTCCGGGCACCGACACCGCGTTCGACGTCGGCCAGATGAAGATCGGACGTCGGCTGGCCATCAAGATTCTCAACGCGTCAAAGTTCGTCCTCGGCAACATCGGTGCGCACACCAACGAAGCCGCGGCGGTGACCAACCCGCTGGACCAGGCGATGCTGGCCTCACTGGCCGAGGTGGTGCAGCGGGCGAGCGCAGCGTTCGACGCCTACGACTACACCCGGGCGCTGGAGACCACCGAGACGTTCTTCTGGACCTTCTGCGACGACTACCTCGAGCTGGTCAAGGACCGCGCCTACGGCGGACGCGGCGAGGAGGAGGCGGCCTCCGCCCACGCGGCCCTGGCGTTGGGGCTGTCGGTGCAGCTGCGGCTGTTCGCCCCGTTCCTGCCCTTCGCCACCGAGGAGGTGTGGTCGTGGTGGCAGAACGGCTCGATCCACGGCGCCTCCTGGCCGAGCGTCGCCGAGATGGCCCCCGCCGAGCAGCAGGGCGACCCTGAGGTGCTCACCGCGGCGTCGGTCACGCTGTCGGCGCTGCGCAAGGTGAAGTCCGAGCGCAAGCTGTCCATGCGCGCCGACCTCGCCTCGGCCACCGTGCACGGCCCCGACGCCGAGGTCGCCCGGGCCCGGGCCGTGGCCGGCGACCTGCGTGCCGCCGGACGGATCGTCGGGGACTTCGACTTCGTCCCGGACGGCGACGGGGTGCTGGTCGTAGAGGTTGCCGTGCCCGACCCCGCTTCCTGAGGGCTGCCGGCATCGCTGGA
>CAYHHE010000021.1:0-19493 GCA_964356295.1 uncultured Actinomycetes bacterium
GACCGCGTTGGACCGGGTGAACGGACGCGGAGCCCCGGCGGCAGGCTCCGTGACGGCCTCTGTGATCACGGGCGTGGTCATGCTCTGGTTCGTCCTGACCGACAAGGATCCTGTGGTGAACCTGTTCTTCTGGAACAGCACACTCGCCGTCCTGGGGCTGGCCATCGTGGAGATCCTCGTGTCGATCGCGGTCATCGTGTACTTCCGGCGCACCAAGCAGGACACCCGCGTCTGGCACACCTTGGTCGCGCCGGTACTGGCCATCATCGGCCTGTCGGTCGCCGTCTGGCTGCTCATGTCCCGCTTCGGTCTGCTGGCCGGCACGGTGGCCGAAGGTGTCGACCCGACCCAGCAGGCGTGGGGCCTCAACGTCACGGGATGGGTCCTGGTCCTGCTGCCCTTCGTGGCGTTCGTGGTCGGTTGGGTCGTGGGCGTGCTACGCACCGGCAGGGAGAACGAGGACCTCGTCAAGGACCTCGTCAACTGATCCGGCCGTCCCGGGTGGTTGCGCTACGCGACGGCCACCCGGGCCAGGAAGCTGTCCACGAGAGCGTGAGCGCGCTGTCGGGCCTGCGGCTCGAGTGCGGCGGTGTGGGCCAGCATCACGTCCGCGTCGAGACCCCGAGAAGTGACCTGAGCTCGTCCCCCCTCGGCGAACCAGCCCACGAGCATGTCCACCGTGAGCTCAGGGTGGAACTGCAGCGCGAGGTTGCGGCCGAGGACGAAGGCCTGGGACGCCGCGGCGTTGCGGGCGATCTCGGTACCCTGCGGCGGGACGGTCCAGCGGTCGCTGTGCCACTGGAACCAGATCCCGGAGGGGACCAGCTCCTCGTCGTCGCTGTGGACGACGCTCCATCCGAGCTCCGGGTGCGGTGAGGGCGCCACCTCCCCACCGTGTGCGGCAGCAAGAAGCTGACCACCAAAGCAGATTCCCAGGACGGGGACAGCCGCGGCATGTGCAGCCCGCAACAGGTCGAGCTCCGGCTTGACCCACGCTCCGATGTGCTCGTGGGCGTACGCCGACCAGGGGGCGCCCATCGGCACGATCGCGTCGTAGTCGGTGGGTGACGGGAACTCCATGTCGACGTTGGGGTCGTGGAACCGCTCGCCCGGGACGACCAACAGCTCCTCGACCTCGTAGCCGTGGTCGGCGAAACGTTCGCCCACAGGTCCCGGGGGAGAGATGTGGTCGTGCTCGATGAACAGGACCCGCATGGCCCCCTCCTAGGTCTCGTTCGGGATCGAATGGCCGTGCCGGTCGCCGCCCGCGGCGGCCACCAGGGAGTCGAACACCGCCTGCTGAGCCGGGTCGGAGGCTGCGGTGTCCTCCGGGTGCCACTGCAGCGCGAGGAACCACGCGCCTGGGGTGTCGCGCTCCATCGCCTCGATCACACCATCGGACGTCCGTGCTGTCGCACGCAAGCCGCTGCCCACCTGGTCGACGGCCTGGTGGTGGTAGCAGCTGATCCGGACGTGGGACTGGCCGATGGCGCTGCGAGCCATGGTGGCGTCGTCCAGCACCAGCTCGGACACCACGTGGCGATGATGGGTCGGCATGTCGGTGAGGATTGTCCCGCCACGCGCCACGTTCACCACCTGTAGGCCCCGGCACACCGCCAGGAGCGGTCGCCCGGCCTCCCAGGCCCACGCAGCCACAGCGAGATCGAAGGCGTCCTGCTCGCGGTCGATGTCGTAGAGCGACTCGTGCTCGCTGCCTGCGTACCACTCGGGGGCCAGATCCCCGCCGCCGGGCAGCAGGACGCCGTCGAAGCGGTCCAGCCGCGCGGCCACGCTCTCGTCGTCGACCTCGCCGTCCGGTGCGTAGGGATGGACGAGCAGGGGCTCGCCGCCGGCCCGGAACACGCCCTCCACCAGGGCGCGTGCGGCAACCTCGGCTTGGTACCGCAGTGCGGAGGCCGAGGCGGAGAAGCGGGCTGGGATCGCGATCGTCGGGCGTGGGCTCACAACGCCACCCACGTGGTCTTCAGCTCGGAGTACTTCTCCATCGCATGCACCGACTTGTCCCGCCCGTTCCCGCTCTGCTTGTACCCGCCGAACGGGACGGTCATGTCCCCCTCCTCGTAGCAGTTCACCCAGACCGTCCCGGCCCGCAGCCGGCGTGCCAGCCGATGGGCGGTCGAGACGTCGCGGGTCCACACCGAGGCTGCGAGCCCGTAGTCGCTGTCGTTGGCCAGCGTCACCGCCTCGTCCGCATCCTCGACCGGAAGGACGGCCAGCACCGGGCCGAACACCTCCTCCCGCGCCACCGCCATGGCCGGGGTGACCTCGTCGAGAACCGTGGGGGACAGGTACCACCCGGCCGCGGAGCCGTCGGGCTCCAGACGCGTTCCGCCGGTGCGAAGTCGCGCGCCCTCGCTCTGCGCGTCGGCCACGTGCCGCTCCACGCGTTCGCGGTGGCTCCGGCTCACCAGCGGTCCCATCTGGCTCGACGACTCGAGCGGGTCTCCAACACGTAGCGCCTCGGCCTTGGCCACCACACCGGACACAACCTGATCGGCTACCCGCTGGTCGACCACGAGGCGGGAGGGTGCGGTGCACATCTCGCCTGCGTTGAAGAAGATGTTCCCGGCGATGGCGTCCACCGCCGCGTCCAGGTCGGCGTCAGCCAGCACGATGCTCGGTGACTTGCCACCGAGCTCGAGCCACACCCGCTTGAGGTTCGACTCGGCCGAGTAGCGCAGGAACTCCCGGCCGACCGCCGTGGAGCCGGTGAACCCCAGGGCGTCGACGTCTGGGTGCATCCCCAGCGCCCGGCCGGCGTCCGGCCCGTCGCCGGTCACCACGTTGAGCACGCCCTCGGGAAGCCCGGCCTCCAGGGCTATCTCGGCGACACGCAGCATCGACAGCGGGGACAGCTCGGACGGCTTGACCACCACTGTGCAGCCCACCGCCAGCGCCGGGGCGACCTTCCACGAGGACAAGGTCATCGGGAAGTTCCACGGCACGACCGCGCCGACCACGCCGACCGGCTCGCGGGTGACCAGCGCCAACGCCTCGGGGCCGACCTCGGGGATCTCCCCGGTGAGCTTGCCCGACCACTCCGCGTACCACCGGTAGCAGGCCAGGGTCGTCCGCAGCTCGACTGCCCAGGCGTCGCGGATGGGCTTGCCCATCTCCAGGCTGACCAGCAGCGCGAGCTCGTCTCGATGCGCCTCGAGCGCATCGACCACCCGGTGCAGGATGCGCTTGCGCTCGATGGGCATCAGGCCTGCCCACGGCTCGAAAGCGACCCGCGCAGCGCGAACCGCGCGGTCGACGTCATCCGGCCCCCCGTTGGGCACCTCGCCGATCACCCGGCCGTCTCGCGGCGAGGCGACTGCCATGGTGGCCCCGCTGGCGCTCGGCAGCAGCTGCCCACCGATCACCATCCGTGCCGGTGCCCGCAGGGTGGCCGCGAGAGCGCGCCAGTCCTTCTCGTCCACCGCAGAGTCGGCCATGCCCACCTCCAGCATGGAGATCGTTCGGTAACGAACGATACTGTCGTCGAGTCTTGACGCCTCGGCAAACCTCACCCTAGCCTACGTTCGGCCCCAAACGATTTTCGGAGGTGGGAGTGCCCGACCAGGTCGGATTCTTCGGCCCGCGCAGTGCCACCGGCAAGGCGGCTCTGCTGCCGGCGCCCCCCTGGTACTACTCCGGGGACCTGCTCACCATCGAGTACCGGGTGCACCCCGACCGGGTTCGAGAGCTGTTGCCCGAGCCCCTCGCACTCGCCGACGACGACCCCGGGGCGGTCGCCTTCATCTGGGCCGACTGGCAGTCGTGTGGCGCGGACCGGTCCCAGCTGCTCGACCCAGTTCTCGGCCAGTACAAGGAGGCGTTCGTCGTAGTCCGGTGTCGTTACGGCGGGCAGACCTACAGCCGTTGCGTCTACATCTGGGTCGACCGCGACTTCGCCATCGCCCGCGGCCTGCACCAGGGGTACCCCAAGAAGCTCGGCTCGATCCACCTGACCCGTCCGCACCCGCTCGGACCGGCTCCACGGCTGGCCCCGGGCGGGAAGTTCGGCGCGACGCTCGCTGCGGCCGATCGGCGCCTGGCCGAGGCGGTCATCACGCTCACCGAGACGTCGCAGACCAACGGGTTCGTCAACTCCCACCCGATGGCGCACAACAGGTTCGTCCGGGCCATCGACGACCCCCACCGACTGCGGCTGGACGAGATCATCACCACGAGCTCCGCGCAGTTCGAGGGCGGCCCGGCCTTCGCGGCGAGCATCGACCATTTCGCGCTCTTCGACGCGCCCACCGAGGAGCTGGACCGGCTTGCGCCGCAGGAGTTCATCGGCGCCTACTACCGCCAGGTCGGCGTGGTCTGGAACGGTGGGACGTTGCTGCACGACAGCCTGGGCGCGCCGGCGGGCGCGGCGGGCGCGGCGGGCGCGGCGGTCGGGGAGGACGTCCATGACTGATACGGCCCTCGTCGAGGGCGTCCCGGTCGACACCCGCCACTGGATCGGCGGGCGACGCGTCGGGTCGGTGGACAGCTTCACCGACTACTCGCCCATCGACGAGGAACCGCTTGCCGACATCGCCTCCGGCGGACCGCGCGAGGTGGACGCTGCGGTCGCTGCTGCAGCGCAGGCGTTCCCGGCCTGGGCATCACTGCCCCGCGACGAGCGCGCGGACATCCTCACCCGCGTGGCCGAGGGGATCGACGCGCGGGCTGACGAGCTGGCGGTGGTCGAGACGCGCGACAACGGCTCGCTGCTGCGATCCCACAAGCGCAGCGTCATGCCCCGGGTGGGCATGAACTTCCGCTTCTTCGCCGACATGCTGCGCGAGCTGTCCCATCCCGATCGGGAGATCCGGGGGCACCGCGAGCGGATCACCTGGGACCCCGCGGGGGTGACGGCGGTCATCACCCCCTGGAACGCCCCGCTCATGCTCGCGACCTGGCGCATCGGGCCGGCGTTGGCAGCCGGCAACACCGTCGTGCTCAAGCCGACGGAATGGGCGCCGCTGACTGCGTCACTGCTGGCTGACATCACTGCCGACACCGGACTCCCCGCAGGGGTGTTCAACGTCGTCCAAGGCCTCGGAGGCGAGGCCGGTGCCCCCCTGAGTGCGCACCCAGGCATCCGGCGGCTCTCGTTCACCGGCTCGGTGCCCACTGCCGGGATCATCGCCAAGGCGGCTGCGCCGAACATCGTCCCGCTCTCGTTCGAGCTCGGCGGCAAGTCCCCGCTGGTCGTCTTCGCCGACGCGGACTTCGACCTGGCGGTCCGACTCGCTGTGGAGCAGTTCGACAACGCCGGCCAGGTTTGCCTGGGAGCGTTCCGGATGCTTGTCCAGCACGACATCGCCGATCGGTTCATCCAGGCAGTGCTCGAGCGGGCCGCAAGGCTCGTGCAGGGCGACCCTCGGGACGAGGCCACCGAGATCTCGGCGCTGGTGAGCCGGACCCACTTCCAGCGCGTCGACGGATTCGTCCAGCGAGCACTGGGCACCGGAGCGAAGGCTGTTCTGGGGGGCGGCCCGAACGCGGACCTGGGTGGGCTGTTCTACCGGCCGACCATCCTGGCCGACGTCGAGCCTGGCTCGGAGATCGTCACCGAGGAGGTCTTCGGGCCGGTCCTGACCCTGCAGACGTTCCGCAGCGAGGACGAGGCCGTCGCCATGGCCAACGACACCCGGTTCGGCTTGGCCGCCACCGTTGTCACCGGCGACCCGGACCGGGCCGAGCGCGTCAGCGCCCGCATATCGGCCGGGACGATCTGGGTGAACTGCTTCTTCGTCCGCGACCTCGGGGCGCCGTTCGGCGGCAACGGTCACTCCGGCATCGGCCGCGAGGGAGGGACCCACTCGTTCGACTTCTACTGCGACATCAAGAACACCGTGTTCGCCCCGACTGGGTGGGCGACCCAAGACAAGGAGTGAGCCATGGGTGAGGTGGTGGGTGCTGGGCTGCTGGCCCACGTCCCAACGATCATGTTGCCGGTGCAGACCCGGCGGGAGCTGAACAACGGCCAGGACACCACCCTCGTCGCCGGCCTCGAGCAGCTGCGGTCGGACGTGTTCGAGGCGCTTGACTACGACACCGTCGTCGTGCTCGACTCGCACTGGTTCACCACCGTGGAGACGGTCGTCACGGCACAGGACCGTCGCGCCGGCCTGTTCACCGCTGAGGAGCTGCCGCGCGGCATGGTCCGTCTGCCCTACGACTGGCCGGGAGACCCCGAGCTCGCGCACGCGATGGCCGCTCTCGGCCCCACACACAGCACGTGGATCACTGCCATCGACGACCATTACCTGCCGATCTACTACGCGACGGTGAACATGTGGAAGTACCTCGGGGAGGGGCTCGGCAAGCGTTGGGTGAGCGTCAGCACGTGTCAGACCGGCGAGACGGAGGACTTCCTGCGGGTCGGCCGTGCCCTCGGCGACGCGATCGCGCAGACCGACCGCAGGGTGCTCCTCATCGCGTCAGGGGCGATGTCGCACACCTTCTGGAAGCTGCGGGAGCTGCGTGACCACGAGGCCAGCGGCCCCACGCACATCCGCACTCCCGAGGCCTACGCGGCAGACCTCGAGCGGATGGCGTGGTTCATCGACGGCGACCACGCGCGCGTGCTCGAGACGATGCCGGTGTTCCTGAAGCACCGCCCGGAGGCGATGTTCGCCCATTACCTGATGATGGTCGGGGCGGTCGGGGAGGAGCGGCTCAGCGCGCGTTCCCGCCAGTACGGGGAGTACGAGAACTCGATCGGCACCGGTCAGGTCCACCTCTGGTTCGACCGCCCGGTGGATGGGTTCCCGCCGCCGAGCAGCACCCCGGCCGACCCTGAGTACCTCCGCCAGACTGGCGGCCCCGACCTCCTCGCCGCCGGCTGACCAGGGGCGCCCATGACCGAGTACCGCCGGATCCTTCTCGACGGGGCGGCCGTCCAGGTCGTCCGCCACGGTGACGAGCTCGTGGCGGCGGACGGCCGGACGGTCGCTGCGCAGGACGCGATCCACCTCCCGCCGGTCGAGCCCACCAAGATCGTGGCGGTTCACCTGAACTACCGGAGCCGGGTCGAGGAGTTCGGGACGGCGCTGCCGTCCTCGCCGACCTACTTCCACAAGCCGACGACCTCCCTCAACGCCCACGCAGGTGCGATCGTCCGCCCGGAGCGCTGCCGGTGGCTGAACTACGAGGGCGAGATCGGCATCGTCATCGCACGCACGTGTCGCAACGTGTCGCCGGCTCAGGCCGGGGAGTACATCGCCGGCTACACCGTGGCCAACGACTACGGGCTGCACGACTTCCGGGACACCGACGCCGGCTCGATGCTGCGGGTCAAGGGATCGGACACGCTGTGCCCCCTGGGGCCCGGCCTGGTCGACGACTGGGACTTCCACGGCAAGACCATCCGGACCCTGGTGAACGGCGAGGTCAAGCAGGAGGCGAGCACGCAGGAGATGGAGTGGGACATGCACTACCTCGTCGCCGACATCGCCCGCACCATCACGCTGCTCCCCGGGGACGTGCTGCTCTCGGGCACGCCTGCCAACTCACGTACCGTCCACCCCGGCGATGTCGTCGACGTGGAGGTGGAGGGGCTGGGTCGGCTGACCAACCACATCGTCAGCGGGCCCGTGCCGATCCGTGAGGACGTCGGTGCCCAGCCCACCGAGACCGACGAGGTGCTGTCCACTGCGATGGGCGGGGACTGGCCGAAGCGCAGGCGGTGAGCGGGGTGAGCGGGACGAGTCCGTACTGGGGCGACGAGCGCCCCGCAGTGCAGGGTGTGCTGCGGTGGGCTGTGGACCGGGCGGCGCGCTCAGGGGACCCGAAGGCGACCGCTCGTCCCGCGTCCGAGCTGGCCGCGGCAGCCGGTCCGACCGTGACCTCGCAAGGCATCGGTTGGCAGGCAGCGCTGGACGTCTTCGAGCGCGTGCTGCTGCCGGCCACCCGGGCCCAGGACGACCCGATGAACCTCGCCTACATCCCCAGCGCGCCGACCCGGGCCGCTGTCGCCTTCGACCTGGCCACCAGCGCCGTCAACGTGTTCGCGGGCCTCTGGGAGGTCGGCGCCGGAGCCATCCACGCCGAGAACGAGGCTCTGGCGTGGCTGGTGGAGCTGCTGGGGTGGCCCGACACCGCCGGAGGCACGTTCGTGGCCGGCGGCACCATGGGCAACCTCTCCGCGCTCGTGACGGCCCGTGAGACGATCCGGTCGCGTCGGGGCGGACGTCCCGAAGGTGGCTGGGTGCTGATCGCCACCTCGGACGCACACTCGTCGATTCGCGGCGCCGCCAAGGCGCTGGACGTCTCGGTCGTCGAGGTGGAGCAGGACGAACGGGGGCACCTGACCGGCGCCGCAGTCCGTGACGCCGCGCGCAGGCACCCCAACGTCTTCGCCGTGGTGGCCTCCGCCGGCACCACGAACGGGGGCGTCGTCGACGACCTCGACGATGTCGCCACCGTCTGCCAGGAGCGCGGCATCTGGTTCCACGTGGACGGGGCCTATGGGGGAGCAGGGCTGGCCGCCCCCAGTGTCCGCCATCGGTTCCGCGGCGTGGAGCGGGCCGACAGCTTCATCGTCGACCCGCACAAGTGGCTGTTCGCTCCGTACGACTGCTGCGCGCTGCTGTACCGAGACCCACGGACTGCTCGCGCAGCGCACTCCCAGCACGCCGACTACCTCGACGAGATCGACCGTGAGGCCTGGAACCCCGCCGACCTGGCCACCCAGCTGACTCGCCGCGCTCGCGGGCTGCCGTTCTGGTTCTCCCTGGCCACCCACGGGACCGCGCGCTACACCGACGCCGTCGAGGCCACGCTGGCCATCGCCCGCGATGTCGCCGACGGCATCGACGCCAGCGAGCACCTCCGGCTGGTGCTGCCCCCGGAGCTCTCCGTGCTGCTGTTCGAGCGGCCGGGCTGGAGGCCGGAGCAATACGCTCAGTGGTCGCGACGCTCGGCCGTGGCGGGGTCGATCCTGTGCCTACCGACGGCTTGGCGAGGTCGCACGGTGCTGCGGCTGGCGTTCGTCAACCCCGACACCCGGCCCGAGCGGGTCCTCGAGGTGCTGCAGACCCTGGCCTGAGGGCTACCGCGGCGCGGCACCCTGCTCGGCCAGCAGGGCGGTCACCTTGTCGCGGATCCGCAAGGCGGCGACGTCGGCGTTGACGTTCACCTGCGGCCCAGCGCCGTCCTGGTCGATCACCTGTTGCATGGCCTCGACGGCGGCCAACGACCGCGCGTAGTAGGAGCCGAAGAGGCCCGTGAGCACGACCGTGGTGGCCTCGTCGATCGCGAAGTCGCGGCTGACCCGCCACAGGAGCAGGGTCCGGGAGGCCTCGACCGGTGTGACGAGCTGGGTGAAGCGCAGCCTGGCCGGGGGCGCGTCGTCGGGAAGCACGTCCCAGTGGTCCACCCAGACCGCCGGGGAGATGAAGTGTCCCTCCTGCCGGTGGGCGATGACCTCGCGTGCGTCGCGACCCAGGGCGGTGGCCTGCCACGACGGGAGCGGCCCGGGCGGGAAGTCTCGAGCCAACGCGACGGTCGTCTCGGTGACGACGACCTCCAGCCGCGGCAGCTGCTCGCGCAGCACCAGCGGTGCCACGTCGGGTGCGATCTCGGGGACCTTGGTGACATCGGCGAAGCTCTCGTGCAGCAGCAGGAAGTGCGCGGCCACCTCCTGCTCACCACCGACGCTGACCCAGCCGTCGGAGTCCAACCAGTCCAGGTCGGGCACGCGGTGCAGCGGGGCGCGCCCGGGTTCGCCGAACCACACCCAGACCAGCCCCTGCTGCTCTCGAACCGGAAAGGCATGCACCTGCGCCCCGAGGGGAACCCGTGGCTGAGTGGGGACGCTGAGGCAGCGTCCCTGGGAGTCGTAGACGAAGCCGCACAGCCCGCAGCGCACGGAGTCACCCTCCAGCAAACCTGCGCTGAGCGGGTACGGACGGTGGACACAGCGGTCGGCCAGCGCGACCGCCGTGCCGTCCTCGCGGCGGAACAGGACGACCGGGCGTCCCACTGCGCGCCGGCCCAGCAGGGAGCGGCCGACAGCCTCGCCGGCAGCGACCGCGTACCAGGCATCGGTGGGCAGGACAGCCGCACGGCGGGATCGGCTCGTGCGCACGGTGGTCATTGCAGCGCCCTTCGTCACAGGTCGAGTGTGAGCCGGTCGGACAGGCTGCGGGAGACGCAGATCATCATTGTCTCGTTGCTGGCCCGCTCGTCCTCGCTGAGGATGGAGTCGCGATGGTCGACCTCGCCCTCCAGGACGATCTGCTCGCAGGTCCCGCAGATCCCCTCGTGGCAGGAGCCGAGGACGCTGACTCCGGACGCCTGCACGGCGTCGAAGACGGAGGTGTCCGACCCGACGGTCAGGGTGATCCCCGATCGGGCCAGGACCAGCTCGAACCCGCGGTCGGCACCCGTCGTCCGGACAGCCTTCGGGGCGAAGCGCTCCAGGTGCAGCGCCCCCGCCGGCCAGCTCGCGCACCGCTGTTCGACCGCGCTGAGCAGTCCTTCCGGGCCGCAGCAGTAGACCAGGGAGTCCTCGCGCGGCTCTGCGAGCCAGGAGTCGAGATCGAGCAGGCCCACCTCGTCCTGCGGGGCCAGCCTCATGCGATCCCCGTACTGCTCCAGCTCGTCGAGGAAGGCCATCGAGGCTCGGGTGCGCCCGCCGTAGAGCAGCGACCAGTCCGCGCCTGCTGCGGTCGCCTCGGCCATCATCGGCAGCAGCGGCGTGATGCCGATGCCGCCGGCCACGAACAGGTATCGGGGAGCCTGGACCAGCGGGAAGTGGTTGCGCGGCCCGCGGACCCGCACGATGCTGCCAGTCTCGACCCGCTCGTGCACCGCGATGGAGCCACCCCTGCTGTCGGGGGTCTTGAGCACGCCGATCCGGATGGTCCGGCTGTCCGAGGGGTGCCCGCACAGCGAGTACTGGCGGACGAGGTCGGGGTCCAGGATGAGGTCCACGTGAGCGCCGGGCGTCCATGCGGGCAGCACGCCGCCCGCTGGATCCGCCATGGTGATCGCGACGACGTCCTGCGCGACATGGTCGACGCGCTCTACGACCAGGTCGCCCTCGTGCTCGCGGAGCGTGGTGGTGGCCTCGGACATCCCCGGCTACTTCACGGCGACCCGGACGGGGAACCTCTTGATCCCGTTCACGAAGTTGCTGCGCACCCGGACGATGTCGCCGGTCTGCTCGATGGAGGCCAGCCGGGGCAGCAGCGTCTCGAACATGATCCTGATCTCCAGCCGGGCCAGGTTCGCGCCGAGACAGGTGTGCGGGCCCTTGCCGAACGTCATGTGGTCGTTGGGGAAGCGGGTGAGGTCGAGCCGGTAGGGGTCGTCGAACATCGCGTCGTCCCGGTTGCCGGAGGCGAACCACATGACGACCTTGTCGCCCTGTCTGATCTGCTGGCCGTGCATCTCGACGTCACGAGTTGCGGTGCGCCTGAAGTGGTACACCGGGGAGGCGTGCCGGAGAAGCTCCTCAACGGCGACCTGTGACTTCTCTGGGGTGTCGCGCAAGTAGGCCAGCTGCTCGGGGTTGTCCATGAGGGCCTTCATCGAGTGGCTGATGGCCTGCCGGGTCGTCTCGTTGCCGGCCACCACGAGCAGCAGGAAGTAGTTGTCGTAGTCAGAGGCCGAGAGCGGGACGCCGTCCTCGGGGATGCGGTTGACCAGCTTGCTCACCAGGTCGTCGCCGTCGCCGCCCTTGCGCTCGGCGGCGAGCGCACGCCCGTACTCGAAGATCTCGATGGACGCGGGTGAGCGGAAGGGCAGGTGCTTGTACTGCTCGGCCTCCGGGCTGTCGATCATGACGCGGGCGTAGTCCGGGTCGGTCGCCCCGACGATCTCGTTGCCCCACGAGATCAGCTGGGGGATGACCTCGTTGGGGACGTCGAGCAGCCGGGCGAGCACCTGGATCGGGTAGTCAGCAGCGATGGCGTCGACGAAGTCGATCTCCTCCTGAGCCAGCGCGGTCTCCACCGTGAGGGTGGCCAGCCCGCGCAGGAAGTCCTCGTATCGGCGCAGCGTGGCCACGCTGAAGTCACGCATCAGCAGCTTGCGCAGGGCCTGGTGGCGGGGACCGTCGGTCTCGAGCATCGACCGGCGCAAGTCCAGGTAGTCCGCTGGAGGTTCCTCCAGGTTGGTGAATCCTCGCGAGGTGAACGTCTCGGGGTCCTTGTCGACCGCCTGGACGTCGGCGTAGCGGGTGATCGACCAGAACCCGGCATTGCCCCCGGGTTCTGGGTTCCAGTGGGCGGGGGCCTCGCGACGCAACGTGTCGAACATCCCCCATGCCTCGTTGCGTACGAACACCTCGAGGTCGGACAGGTCGATCTGCTCGAGCGGGACGGGGGTGGGCGGCATGCGGGCTCCAAGGTGGCGGTCGTCGGTCTGCGGGGGTCTAGAGGTGGTAGGTGTACTCGCGTAGCTCCCAGTCGGTGACCGAGCGCTCGAAGCGCTCGACCTCGTTGCGCTTGTACGTGAGGAAGGCATGGACGAAGTACTCACCCAGCACCTCAGCCAGGGCGGTGTCGGCCTCCAGCGCGTCCAATGCATTGGGAAGAGTCTGCGGCAGCATGGGAGCGGATGCCGGGTCGTAGCCGTAGCCCTCCACCGGCGGCGGAGGCTCGGCCTTCTCGGTGATCCCTAGGTACGCGGCGGCGCAGATCGCGGCGTTGATCAGGTACGGGTTGGCTGTGGCGTCGCCGAGACGAACCTCCATGCGGGTCCCGGGGCCCCGCTCGGGCGGGATGCGCACCATGGCGCTGCGGTTGTCCAGCCCCCAGTCGATGAGCCACGGCGCCAGGGTGTCTGGACCGAACCGCTTGTAGGAGTTGATCGTTGGGTTGGCGATGGCGGCCAGTGCGGGTGCGTGGGCCAGCACCCCAGCGATGGCATGCCGGCCGACGTCGGACAGCTCGTGCTCACCCTCGGGGTCACCGAACACGTTGGCGCCGTCGCCGTTGACCAGAGACGCGTGCAGGTGGAACCCCGATCCGCCTTCGTCGTTGAACGGCTTGGCCATGAAGGTGGCCATCAGCCCTTCGTGCCGCATGATCTCCTGCACCGCAGACTTGAGCCGGAAGGCCCGATCGGCTGAGTCGACCAGCTCGGAGTGGGTGAGGTTGATCTCGAACTGTCCCCCGGAGAACTCGTGGTTCGCCGCGGTCACACGCAGGCCGGAATCGCGCAGGTACCGCAGCATCTTCAGCAGGAGGCCCTTCGGGTCTCCTTTCCTTCCGACGACATAGACGTTGCCGGTGGCATCGGCGTAGCGCCGATACTGTGCGGGCGTACCCCCGTCGGGCTCGAGGACGAAGAACTCCAGCTCCGGCCCGATGATGGCGTGCAGGTCCAGGGAAGCAAGCCTCTCCGAGACACGCCGGACGACAGCCCGCGGGGACTCCGGAGCATGACCACCCTCGGGGAGGAACGCGTCCCCGACGCACCACAGGGTGTCCGGCTCCCAGGGCATCGGTGTCAGCGTCGACAGATCGGGACGAACGGTGATGTCCGGGAGTCCGGCATCAATCCCGCCAGCTACCGGAACGACGTCCCCGGTCGGAGTCGTGTGGTAGACGGCACGGCAGAACGCCAGGCCGTGACCGAGTGCCGTGCGCAGCTCCTCGATGAGGACATCGCGACCACGGTCGACGCCGATCAGGTCCGAGAACGAGACGCGGACGACGTCGATGCCCTGGGTGCGCAGCTGCTCGATGACCTCGGACACGTCGTGGTCGGCTAGTGCCATGTGCCCCTCCGTGCGATTCGTTAGGGACCGAACTTTATGGCCGACCAGGTGCGTCAGACAAGAGCCCCGTCAGACATGAGCCCCGTCAGGCGCACTGTGGTCGTGTGCAGCCCTCACTGCTGGGCTGCGGCGGCGTCCGCCGCAGCCGTGAGCCACCTGACCAGCGCCTCGTCCTCATCCACAACGGAATCGGGCAGGACGACGTAGTGCCGCCGCGGCGGCTGATCGGGGGCGTAGCGAAGCGGGCGGGCCCCCGGGACGCTCAGCGCCTGCTCGTGATGCGGCGACATGAGCTTGACGGCGAACCCGGACTCCGACAGCGACGCGACTGGTGCGCCGGCGGCGTAGACCATCGTGCCGCCGAACATCCGCCGGGTCGATACCTCGAACGGCAGGGACGGCTCGATCTGACGCAGGCGCTCGAGGAGGCGCGCGTGCTGTCTCGCCGACGGTGGGGCCACGTCCCCCGTCTACCACGTGACCGGCGCCTGTGACCAGGACCGGGCGACTCCAGGCGGCGCAGCACGGCAACGGCGCGGACAGGGGAGGATCAGGGCATGGGCGCGACGGGCACCGATGTCGACGCCGTCGTCGTAGGCTCGGGCCCCAACGGGCTCGTCGCTGCGGTCACGCTCGCCCAGGCGGGGTGGCGGGTGCTGGTGCTGGAGGCGCAGGGGCAGTACGGCGGCGGGCTGCGCACGCAGGAGTTGACCCTGCCGGGGTTTCGGCACGACGTCTGCTCGACCGCCCACCCGCTGGCCGTGGCCTCGCCGGCCTTCGCTGACCTGGGGCTGGAGCGCGAGGGGTTGCGGCTGGTGCACTCGCCGGTCCCGCTGGCCCATCCTGTGTCGCAAGGCAGCTCGGTGCTGCTGCACCGCGACCTCGAGCGAACCGTCGCCGCCCTCGGTCGCGACGCCCCGGTGTGGCGCCGGGTGGTCGGCGGCCTGGCGCGGCGGTGGCCGCAGATGGTGGACGGGGTGCTCGACCCGTTGGCGCTGCCGCCGCGGGCCCCGCTGGCCACCCTGGCGTTCGGGGCGGCGGGGATCTGGCCGACCGCAGCGGTGAACCGGTTCGTGCTCCGCGACGAACCCGCTCGGGCGCTGCTGGCCGGGATCGCCGCGCACGCGAGCCTCGACCTGGCTGCGCCGATGACAACGGGCATCGGGCTGCTGCTCGCGGCGCTCGGGCACGGCGTGGGTTGGCCGGTGGCCGCTGGCGGGTCACGGTCCATCGCCGACGCCCTCGTCGCCCGGCTGCGGTCCCTCGGCGGAGACCTGCGCACCGGTCACCGGGTCGGGTCGGTGGACGACCTGCCGAGTGCGCGCGCTGTGCTGCTGGACCTGACTCCCCGGCAGGTGCTGGCGGTGGCTGGCCACCGCATGACCCCGTCCTACCGGCGACGGCTGGCTCGATGGCGCTACGGTCCGGGCGCCTTCAAGCTCGACTGGGCCCTGGACGGGCCGGTGCCGTGGGTGGACCCTCGGCTGGCCGATGCCACCACCCTGCACGTGGTCGGGTCGTCCGACGAGGTCGTCCAGGCCGAGCGGGCGGTCGCGCAGGGCCGCCATCCCCGGCGGCCGTTCCTCATCGTCGTCCAGGCGTGCGTCGCCGACCCGTCCCGAGCGCCGGCGGGCAAGCACACCCTGTGGGCGTACTGCCACGTGCCACCGGGCAGCGACCTCGACATGACAGCGGCGATCGAGGACCAGATCGAGCGCTTCGCCCCCGGGTTCCGCGAGCGGGTGCTCGCTCGCCACGTCATGGGCCCGGCCGCCCTTCAGCGCCACAACGCCAACTACGTCGGCGGGGACATCGCCGGTGGGGCGTCCGACTGGCGCCAGCTTGCTGCTCGTCCGGTCCCTTCGCGGACCCCTTGGGCAACGCCGGACCCGCGCATCTTCCTGTGCTCGTCCTCGACCCTCCCAGGTGGGGGGGTGCACGGCATGTGTGGACGGCACGCCGCCCGGACGGTGCTCAACCGGCTCGGCTGACCCCCGGTCGGGTTGCCCTCGGGTCTGGGCCAGGGCTGGCCGCAGTTCGCTGCGCAGTGAGCGCGGATGACCGCTCGAGACGTGATGGCTTTCGGCACTGGTGGGTGGACGCGCCTGGGCAGACCGTGGAGTCGGGCTGCTGGAGGAGGCAGGCATGAAGATCTCCGCGGTCAGTCGAGTGGGTGTCGCGGTCGTGGCGGCAGTGACCCTGGCGGTCGGCCCGCTTGCGTCGGTGAGCGACGGCACGTCAGCGGGTGGGGCTGAGGTGACGCTCGTCCATGCGTTCGCCTCGGTACCGCGCGAGGCCGGTGGTCCGACCGGGCCGGACGTCGACGTGTACATCGACGACGTTCTGGCGGCGTCGAGTCTGGGGTTCGCAGAGTCGGTCACGCTCCCCCAGCGCGTGTTGGAGGGTGAATACCAGCTTCGGTTGACGCAGGCGGGCCAGAGCGAGCCGGAGCTCCAGGACCAGCAGATCACGATTCCGCAGGCCACCTCGGTCGATGTGGCGGTCGGCCGCAGCCCTGCGGGGGGAGCGGGGCTGCCCTTCGCGTCCGTGTTCGTCAACGACCTGGCCCCGACCCCGGCCGGCAGCACCGGCCTCGTGCTGCGCAACGTCTCCGAGGACCCGGCAGTGTCTCTGTTCCTGTTCGGCCCGCCGACCCCGGCTGAGCTGACCGGGGTTGCCAAGGGCGAGGAGGGTGCTGCCGACGTCCAGGCGATCTTCAGCGAGATGCGGCTGGTGCCCACCACCTGCGCGGACCTGTGCTCGGTGCTGTTCATGCAGGAGTTCCCGGCCGGAGTACTCACGATCGTGTACGCCGTCGGGATCCCGGGCAACGTCCAGACCGGGGAACTGACCTTCGAGACCTCCAGTTTCGATGGTGTGAACCGGGCTCTTGTCGTGGGCGAGCAACCTGTTCCGTCCCCCTCACCGACTCCGTCCCCGTCCCCGTCTCCGACCGCAGCGCCCGCGCCGAGCGCCATCCCCTCTCCCAGTCCCACGGCCAAGCCCCTCCCGACCGCGGTGCCCACCGGCGCCGAGCCGACGGACACGCCGGTCTCCCTTCCCGTGGTGGGTGCTGTCCTGGTTCTGGCGGTCGCCGGCGGCCTCGGGTTGGTTCGGGCGCGCCGAGTCAGAGGCTGACCCTGTCATGATCGACCAGGGACGACGCGCCTTGGCCCCGTTGGTTGTGGCACTCATCGGGATTCTGGCCGCCGGGGCCTGGGCCGGGGCCTGTGGCGGTGCAGGTCCCCCGGGTGCTCAGCCGATGCCGCCGGCGAGCCGGTCGGCCTCCCCGAGCACGGCGTCCGAGCTGAGTCAGTCGGTTGAAGGGCTGCAGCCCTCGGCCCCGCCCGTTCGACAGCCGGCTCCGACCAGGCTGACGATCCCGGCCATCGGAGTCGACTCCCAGGTGATCCCGGTCGGCACCGACTCAGGCGTACTGCAGGTCCCCCCCGATCCGTGGGTCGTGGGATGGTGGTCCGATGGCGTCGGGCCAGGCGCTGGCTACGGGACGGTTGTCCTCGACGCTCACCTGGACAGCCGTCAGTACGGGACAGGGCCCTTCGTCCGCGCAACTGAGCTGGTCCCCGGGGACGTGGCGTCTGTGTGGGACGAGGTCGGTGGAGCGCACCAGTATCGGGTCGTGGACGTGGAGACCTACCGGCGTGACGACCTGCCGTACCAGGAGCTGTTCGCCCAACAAGGCCCTGAGCGGGCTGTGCTGGTGACCTGCGGCGGGACCTACCAGCGCGAGCGTGGTGGGTGGGACAGCAACGTCGTCGTGGTGCTGGAGCCCTCGTGACGCTTCGCTGCTGTGGTGGATGGCGGTGCTGGAATCGCCGAAGTGGCCTTCTCCTGCTCAGCCGGCGGCTCGACGTGACTGCCAGGCGGCGTACAGCCGCACGAGTGCTTCCAGGTCGGGGCGGTCGGGCAGCACGTCCGACACCATCTCCTGGTCGACCAGGACGCTGAACCCGGCGACCCCATCGTCGTCGAGGTGCTCCACCACGTCGACCTGGTGGGGTCCGAAGTGGTGGGTCTGCAGTATCCGCTCCATCGCCCTCCCCCGGCGACCGCCCCCGCGTGCGTCCGGCCAGGAGACAGTGGAGCACACGGGACCAGGCCCTGGCGACGACTAGGGTGCCTCGACGTGCGTCACGATGCCAGGATCTGGGACGAGGTGCGGCGGCGAGCCCGGCGGCTCGACCGGGCCGATCCCCTCGCGGGGCTGAGGGATCGGTTCGTCGTCCCGGACGGGCTGATCTACCTGGACGGCAACTCCCTCGGGCTGCTCCCGCGAGGCGTCGCGGCCCGCGTCCAGCATGCGGTCGAGGTGGAGTGGGGCCAGGGCCTGATCGGCTCCTGGAACACCGCCGGATGGTTCACCCAGCCCGCCCGGGTCGGCGATCGCATCGGACGCCTGATCGGCGCCCCGCCCGGGTCGGTGGTCGTGGGTGACTCCACCAGCGTCCAGCTGTTCAACACGCTCGTGGCGGCGGCGCGACTGCGTCCCGACAGATCCGCGTTGGTGACCGATGCGGCCAACTTCCCCACCGATGGTTACATCGCCGCCTCGGTCGCCCGGACGCTCGGGCTCAACCTCGTGCTGGTCGACCCGACCGACCCCTTCGCGATGGCTCGGGAGCTCGACGACCACCTCGCGGTGCTCACGCTGAGCCACGTCGACTACCGCACCGGTGTGCTGCACGACATGGCGGCGGTGACGGCCGCCGCCCATCACGCAGGTGGTGTGGTGGTCTGGGACCTCGCCCACTCCGCCGGCGCGGTCCCGGTGGACCTCATCGCAGCCGACGCAGACCTCGCCGTTGGCTGCAGCTACAAGTACCTCAACGGCGGACCGGGGGCGCCTGCGTTCGGGTTCGTCCACCCGCGGTGGCACGACGTGGCCGACCCACCGCTGACAGGCTGGCTGGGCCACGAATCCCCCTTCGCCCTGGACCCGGAGTTCCGGCCCGCCGCCGGCGCGTCCCGGCTGCGGATCGGAACCCCGCCGGTGCTGTCCCTGACGGCGCTGGACGCGGCTCTGGACGTCTTCGACGACATCGACGTGGCGCTGGTGCGGGCCAAGTCGCTCGCACTCACCGACCTGTTCATCGAGCTCGCCGAGGCGACGCTCACGGCGTCCGGGTTCGAGGTCGTCGTCCCCCGCGACCACAGGCTGCGGGGTTCGCAGGTGTGCCTGAGGCACCCACACGCCTACCCGGTCGTGCAGGCGCTGATCGCAGCCGGGGTGGTGGGTGACTACCGCGAGCCCGACCTTGCCCGCTTCGGGTTCACCCCGTTGACGCTGCGCTTCGGTGACGTGGTGGACGCCGTCGCCGTCCTCGAGGACGTGATGCGCAGCGAGGCCTGGCGTGACCCCCGGTACGCCCTTCGATCCGAGGTGACCTGAACTCGGTGTCCGGGTGGGCTGGGCGCGAGATGCCTCGATCAGCGCGCGATCGTGGTGGTGGGTTTGCCGGTCAGGGCGCCGTTGGTGTCGCTAGCGCAACACCTCAGGCGCCTTGATCATGGCGGGAGCACCACCCAAGGCGCCCTGATCATGCTTGGCTCACACCGAACCCGCCCCGATCATGCTTGACGCACACGAAACCTGCCCTGATCAAGGTCGAGCGCCCCGAAGCCGTGTGAACTCTGATCAAGGGCGGTTTGTGGTGGTGGGCGCCGCTGTCAGCGCGCCGCAGGTGTCGTGATAGCGACACCTACGGCGCGTTGATCTTCGGCGGAGCGACACTTG
>CAYHHE010000021.1:19593-37327 GCA_964356295.1 uncultured Actinomycetes bacterium
CGGCGCTCTGATCAAGGTCGAGCGACACCTATGGCGCTCTGATCAAGGTCGACCACTCGTAGCCGGGGCGATGGGGGATACCGCGCCCTCCCGGCTCACGTCGCCACCCGCCGGTCGGGTCAACAGCCTGAACGCGCGGACCCTCGCGCTAGCCTCACGGCCCGTGGGTGCGTTGGCGCAGGCGAGTGCTCTGCCCGTGGGCGCATCCGCCACGCTGCCGGCTCACGTGGACGCCGTCTTCATCCCCGGCGACCCGGGCCGCCTCGGCTGCCTGGCGCTGTTCGGTGAAGCACTCAGCGAGCACTCGGCGCACGGCGGCGCGCCGGCACCGCTGACCGACGGCGTCGAGCTGGTGCTGCCGACCCGGCAGGGCTTCCGCAGGCGTCAGGTGCCTGCCCGGATCCTGCCCCTTGCCGAGGCCCTCCCGGCCCTGCTTGCGCTGGACCGAACCCGAGCGAGCCGGTCGCTTGGAGCTTGGGCGCTGGCAGCGACGGCGGGGGTGGCGCTGGTCGCTCGCGGACGGGTGGTGCCCGCGGTGATCCCGTCCGGACTCGGCACGTGGCGTGTCGGCCCGTTGGACCCCGATGACACCGTGCTGCTGCGCCGAATCGCGCAGAGCCTGCCGCCGGAGGGTCACGCGCTGCCGGTCCCGAGCAAGACACCGGGTCGCGTCCGCGCCCCTGAGGTGCTGGTACGCGAGCTGTGGGACGCCATCGCGGACCATCTCGCCCGCGGGCCGGGCGCCCCGCTCACGCTGCCGGCCACCAGCCCGGCCCGGGCGTTCGCGACCACCGATCCCCTTCCGGCCGATCACCTCGCGGGATGGCTGTCGGAGACGGCGCAGGCGGTCGACGCCGGCGCCCAGGTCGGTCTGCGGCTCGAGGCGCCCGACGGCAGCGACTTCCACGCGGTGATCCAGGTGCGGGCCACGAGCGACCCGAGCCTGGTCGTCGACGCCGGCGAGCTGTGGAGCCAGCCCCAGGCCGTGCTCGCCCGTCTGGGCAACCGCGCCGAGACCGACCTCCTGGTCGGTCTGCGCCGCGGTGCCCGAGCCTGGCCACCGCTGGCTCCGGTGCTGCGCGACGCCGCGCCCTCGGTCCTTCCGCTGGACGACGACGCCGTGGCTGACCTGCTCGGACCGGGTGCGCAAACCCTGGCCGGCGCGGGCATCGAGGTGCTCTGGCCGGCAGAGCTCGTCACCGACGGGCTGCAGCTGCGGGCGGTGGTGACGACGCCGACGCCGGGGGCCGTCCGGGAAGGCGGCCTCGGGCTCGACGAGCTCCTGGAGTTCCACTGGCAGCTGACGCTCGGGGGCGCCGCGCTGACCGAGGAGGAGGTCTCCGCCCTCGCCGAGGCCAAGCGACCGCTCGTCCGGCTGCGCGGACGGTGGGTGACCGTGGACGCGGCGCTCCTCGAGCGGCTGCGTCGGCGACCCCGCCGGGTTCGTGCCGCGACGGCACTCGCGGCGGCGCTCAGCGGGTCGATCGACGTCGACGGGACCGAGGTCGACGTGGTTGCGGAGGGCCGGCTGGGGGATCTCGTCGCTGCCGTGACCGCCGCCGGCACCGACCCTCCGGCCCTGGAGCCGCCGGACGGCCTGACCGCGACGCTGAGGCCGTACCAGTCCCGAGGCCTGGGCTGGTTGGCCGGGATGACCGCGCTTGGCCTCGGGGGATGCCTCGCCGACGACATGGGGCTGGGGAAGACCGTCCAGCTCATCGCGCTGCACCTGCACCGGCGCTCCCTCCGGCTCGGGCCCACCCTCGTCGTGTGCCCGGCGTCCCTGCTGGGAACCTGGGAGCGCGAGGTGCAGCGGTTCGCACCGGGCATCCCGGTGCGCCGGTTCCATGGCGGGGATCGGCACCTGGGTGACCTCGCCGCCGACGAGATCGTGCTGGTGACCTACGGGGTGGTGCGGCGTGACCAGTCGCAGGTCGCGGAGGTGAGCTGGGGCCTGATGGTCGCCGACGAGGCGCAGTACGTGAAGAACCCCTTGTCTCGGACGGCGCGAGCGTTGCGCGGGGTACCGGCGGCCGCGCGGGTCGCCCTCACCGGCACGCCGGTGGAGAACCGTCTGAGCGACCTGTGGGCGATCCTGGACTGGACCACCCCCGGGCTGCTCGGTGACCTCGAGTCGTTCCGGCGCGGGGTGGCCGTGCCGGTCGAGCGCTACAGCGACCCGGACGCGACCCGCCGGCTGGCCCGCCTCGTCCGCCCGTTCCTCATGCGACGCCGCAAGACCGACCCCGGCATCGCGCCAGAGCTTCCCGGCAAGACCGAGACCGACCGGGTCGTCCCGCTCACGACTGAGCAGGCGACCCTGTACGAGGCGCTGGTACGCGAGTCGCTGGCCCGGATCAAGGAATCCGAAGGGCTGGCCCGCCGTGGGATGGTGTTCTCGCTGCTGACCGGCCTCAAGCAGATCTGCAACCATCCTGCGCAGTACCTGGGCCAGCACGCGCCGTTGGCGGGTCGGTCAGGCAAGCTCGACGCCCTCGATGACCTCCTTGACGTGATACTTGCTGAAGACGACTCTGTGCTCATCTTCACTCAGTACGTCGCGATGGCCCGGCTGCTGGAGTCCCACCTGGCCGGACGGGGCGTGTCCACCCAGTTGCTGCACGGCGGAACCTCGGTCCGCAAGAGAGAGGAGATGGTGCGACGATTCCAGGACGGGGACGCACCGGTGTTCCTGCTCTCGCTCAAGGCGGCCGGGACGGGGCTGACACTGACTCGCGCTACCCATGTCGTGCACTACGACCGGTGGTGGAACCCCGCCGTCGAGGACCAGGCCACCGATCGTGCGTACCGCATCGGGCAGGATCGCCCGGTGCAGGTGCACCGCCTGGTGACCGAGGGCACCGTGGAGGATCGAGTAGCCAGCCTCATCGCCGGCAAGCGCGCGCTGGCCGAGTCTGTCGTCGGCTCGGGCGAGGGGTGGATCGGTGGGATGTCCGACGATGACCTGACCAGGCTGGTCTCCCTCGGGGCGGGGCAACGATGAGTTGGTGGGACGACCAGCGACCGTCGCACCGACGGCCCGCGGCCCGTGGGCGGGGGTCTCGCCGGGCCTTCGGGTCGACCTGGTGGGGTCAGGCGTGGGTGGATGCCCTCACCGAGCGAGCCAGGCTCGACCCCAATCGACTCTCCCGGGGACGGTCCTACGCCAGAAGTGGGGCGGTCGGTGCGCTGGAGGTCTCGCCCGGCGAGGTTCGCGCCGAGGTGCAGGGCAGTCGGTCACGTCCGTACACGGTCAGGGTCCGCGTCCGGGAGTTCGACCCCTCCGAATGGGACCGGCTGCTGGACGCGGTGGCGTCGCGGGTGGGTCACGCCGCTGCGATGCTCGAGGGCGACCTCCCGCCCGAGGTGGAGGGTGAGGCGGCCGCCGCCGGTGTCGACCTGCTGCCGGGCGCGGGTGAGCTCGGGCCGCAGTGCTCGTGCCCGGACTGGGCGAACCCGTGCAAGCACGCCGCCGCGGTCTGCTACCTGGTCGCTGATCGCCTCGACAGCGACCCTTTCGAGCTGCTCCACCTGCGCGGACGCAGCCGCGAGCAGGTCCTGGCCGACCTGCGGGCGCGGCGAGGACGTCTCGGAGGAGCGCAGCCGACCACAGGCGAGCCGGCAACGCCGACCACCCTCGACCAGGGCGTGTCCGCTGCGGAGGTGTTCGCGGCCTGGGACCAGCGACAGGAGGACGAGATCACCCCGCCTGCGATCCCGCTGCCCCCGTCGCGGCCCGGACGGCCGCAGCTGCTGCTCGCCGACCCTCCCTCGACGTTGGGGGAGGTCGCTGCTGGGCTCAGGGACGACCTCACCGCGCTGGCCGGCGACGCCGCGCTGCGGGCGTGGGCGTTGGCCACCGGGGACGCGCCCGAGCCGCCCGGAGCCGATGCCGAGACAGATCTTGCTCGCATCGCCGCCTCCGCGCTGGGGACGCCCCGCTTCACCGTGCTGGCCCGGCGATCGGGGATGGGCGCCCGCGACCTCGCCCGGCGCGCCATCGCCTGGCAGCACGGCGGTCGGAGTGGGGTCGACGTCGTCCTGGGCACGCAGCTGCGTCCGGACGGCGACGACCTCGAGCGAGCCCGTCAGTCCCTGGGCGCGGGTGCCCGCGTCCGCGGTGGGCGAGTCACCCTGGGAGACATCCAGCTGCGCTGGGGTCCGGACGAGCAGTGGTACGGGATGCGTCGCCGCCACGGCGTCTGGGACCTCGCCGGCCCACCAGACCCCGATCCGGGGATCGCGGCGGGTCGCGCCCGAGGGGACTAGCCCTCCGGGCGCGACCGCCGCCTGGTCTGCCTAGAGGGCGTCCTTCGCCTTGTCGGCAACGTCCTGGATCGTCGCGTCCGCGGAGTCGGGTGCGACCTGCTGGGCAGCGTCCGCGGCCTTGTCGATCGTCTCGTCCACCGCGCTCGGGTCAGCCCCGCCGACGGCCTCCTTGGCCTTGTCGACGACGCCGCTCACGGCTTCCTTGGCCTTCTCGAACATCTCGCTCATGCTGGTGTCCCCTCCTGGGCTCGTGGCTGGATCCCCTCACCCTAGCCGCGGCTGTCGCCGCCCGATTCCGATTTCCCGAACTCCGAGCTGGTCCTTCACGACATCGTCGTCCTGGAGGCGGGTGGCTGCCCCGCTGACATGGGGATGCGGGAGGCGAGTGTCGCTGGAGGTGACACACCGCTGCTCACCGGGAAGAGCATCCCGGGCGGCCGGGCAGCGGGGACGAGGTGCCCTGCTGGGCTACGGTGGACTGCCATGCCTCCCGGATCGAGCCCACCTCATGGGCCGGGCGCGGGGTTGTCGGGCATGAGTGAGCCCGTCATGGTCGAGGACCTGCTGACGGCGCTGCCGATACCCGAGGACGGCACGCTGAGCCGCACCGTGTACCAGGGGGACGACGTCCGGCTGGTGGGGTTCGCGTTCGCGGCAGGCCAGGAGCTGACCGAGCACTCGTCGGCGTTGTCGGTTGTGGTCCAGGTGGTGCGCGGGCGCCTGGCTCTGCGGCTGGGGAACCGATCGGACGAAGTCGAGCTCACAACGGCCGGCTGGGTGCACATGCCGCCGCGGCTTCCGCACTCCGTGCGCGCCCTCGAGCCGACGGTGATGCTGCTCACCATGATCACGCCCAGGACGCCGGCGTGACCCGGGTCGACCCGCGGGCAGTTCGCGCCACGGCGGGTCCGGGGCTGCGTCGGGTGGCGCTTGTCGGCGTGCCGTTCCTGTGGCTGGGGATGGTCGCCGCGATCTCCCTGCTCGAGGCCCCGCTGAAGTTCCAGGCCGAGGGTGTCTCCCGGGAGGAGGCCCTCGCGATCGGGCAGCTGGTCTTCCCGGCCCTCAACGCCGTCGAGGTGGTGCTGGCCAGCGCAGTGGTCGTCCTGATGTGGCCGTGGCGCCGCAGCGCTCGACGGACGTGGGGGCTCGCGCTCGCCACAGCGGGGGTCCTGCTGGTCCAGGTCGCCGTCGTGCGACCGATCCTGCACGCAAGCACGGTGGCCGTCCTGTCCGGCGAGTCGGCCGGGGGGTCGTCCTGGCACCTGGTCTACGTCGCGCTCGAAGGCCTCAAGATCGTGCTGCTGCTCGTCCTCGGGTACGCGACTGTCGGCGTCGCGCTTGGGTCGGCGCCAGGACGGGAGCCGGCGGCCGGCTGACCACTCGCGCGGGGGCCGTCGCCCCGGGGCGGCGCCCCTGGGCGCCTATCTTCGCAGCGTTGGAGGGTCAGGGCCCTCGGTGCCTCCGACGATGGTCCGCAGGGTCCTACGCTGGGCTCAGCCCGTGTTGGCCGTGGCGGGGGGCCTCGTGGTACTGCCGCGGCGCGTAGCCTCGTGCCCATGTCGATGCGTCAGCCAGGCGGCGAGTCGCTGCCGTACCGACCCCACGGGCTGGTCGTCGCGTCGTACGGCACCTACCTCGATGCCCAGCTCGCGGTCGACCACCTCTCGGACGAGGGCTTCCCGGTGCAGGACGTGGCGATCGTCGGCAGCGACCTCCGACTCGTGGAGCAGGTCACGGGCCGGCTCACCCGAGCGCGGGCGATGGCCGCAGGTGCGGCAAGTGGCGCCTGGTTCGGGCTGTTCGTCGGTCTCCTGCTCGGGCTCTTCGCGACCGACGGGAGTCTCGGGGGCTGGGTGCAGGTCGTGCTTGCCGGAGTCGCCATCGGCGCTTTCTGGGGCCTGGTGCTGGCGATCTTCAGCTACTCCGCGACCGGCGGAAGGCGCGACTTCCTCTCTCGGAGCGGGGTCGTGGCGGAGCGCTACGACGTGGTCGTCCACGGTGCGCGCATCGACGACGCCCGTCAGATGCTGGCCGCGCTGGCGTCCGAGGGCGGACCCACTCCACGCTGAGCTCCCAGGGATCGAGGCCTGTGACGGTCTGGTGACGCACGGGGGACAACGATCGGTCCGGCGAGCAGGCGGGTGCCATGACCGAGCAGATCAGCGACGGCTCCTCCCACCCCCCGAGCACGGCCGTGCTGGTCGTCTCTGTGTGGTTCGAGACCCCGGACGCGTCGGGGTTCCGCGCGCGGCTCACCAGCCACCAGCCGGACGGCAGCGTCCGGGCATGGGGGGTGGCGGCGGACCCCGACGCGGTCATCCTCCTGACCCGGTCGTGGCTGGCATCGATGGCGCCTTCGTGATGGTGGCGACCCGCTCCCCCGAGCACCCGCGTGACCGCCCCCAGCCGTAAGGTCAAGGCGAAGCCGTTGACAGCCCTCGCGCTCCCAGAGCATGGTGGTCACGCCCACAGAACTGCGTCCGCCGAGGCCATGACGCCGGACTCCTCCCCTCCTCCGCAGCCCGCTCACGTGCATGCCGCGTACTCGGGCCGGCTGAGGCTGCTCGGCGGCTGGGAGCTGTGGCGCGGCGGTGTCTGTCTGGACGTCCCGGTCGGGGGCCAGCGTGTGGTGGCCTTCCTCGCGCTCTTCGGGAGAAGCAGCCGGTCGGTGCTGGCGGGCACCCTGTGGCCCGAGGTCCGCGAGGACCGAGCAGCGGGAAACCTGCGCAGCGCCCTGTGGAGGCTGAGCCGCCTATGGCCAGACCTGATGACTCACGACCGGAAGGACCTGCGGCTGCACGCGTCGATCACGCTCGACCTCGACGAGCTGACGTCGATCGCCCAAGGCGCGGCCGATCCGGTCTGCATCGTTGAGCCGCGTCAGGCCCTGACGACTCTGTGCGACGCCCAAGACCTGCTCCCCGGCTGGTACGACGACTGGGTGGTGCTCCAGCGGGAGAGGCTTCGCCAGATCCGTCTGCACGCCCTGGAGGGTCTTAGCGCCCGCCTTCTCGACCAGGGGCGCTACGCGTTGGCCTTGGACGCCGCCATGGCCGCGGTGTGCTGCGAGCCTCTGCGGGAGAGCGCCCACCGTGCCGTCGTCGCGGTGCACCTCGCCGAGGGGAACGTCGTCGAGGCACTCCGGTACCTGCGCTGGCTGCGGGCCTACCTTCGGGCCGAGCTCGGCGTCGAGCCGTCCCGGCACTGGCTCGCTCTGGTGGACGAGGTCGAGGGCGGATCTCGGCCCCCCGTCCCAGCGCAGCGCACGGCACACACCGGGCGCGTCGCCGTGACGCCTCGGTGACGGCGGCTGACGATCCTGGTCGCGGACGGCACTCGCGCCGTCGGGTCATGACAAGGGAGCGCTCATGACGCAGATGACGTACCTCGGGACCGAGCCGGTGGAGGTCCCCGGCGAGCTGGTGATCGGCGTTGCCCCAGGAGTGAGCAGCGGGCTGACGGTGAGCGTGCCCAGCGGGCCCAGCCGCGGGGCGTTCTTCTCGGCGTCTCTGGGGGTCTCGGCCCTCGACCAGGCGCTGTCCCGGCTCAAGGTCACCGACATCAGGCACGTCCACGCCCCGCTGTCCCCGCCGCCGGCGGGCGTGATGGCCACCGAGATAGACCAGGGGATCCAGAGCACCTACCGGGTGCGCTTCGACCCGGGCACCAAGGTCTCCACTGCGGTCAGCCGGCTCGCCGGGCTCGACGAGGTGACCTTCGCCGAGCCGGTGTTCCTGCGCGAGGCCTTCGTGGTGCCCAACGACCCGAGGTTCCCCCAGCAGTGGGGGCTGACCAAGATCCGCTGCCCCGAGGCGTGGGATCGAACCACCGGTGCGTCCACGGTCACGGTCGCGGTCGTGGACACCGGAGTGGACCTCGACCACCCCGAGCTGGCCGCGTTGCTGGTCGCCGGGCAGGACATGGTGGACCTCGGCCCCAACCCGGGACCGCCCACGCCCGGGTGGGTGTGGGAGGGGACTTCAACGGCCGGGACAACGTCGCGCAGGACGAGGTCGGCCACGGCACCCACGTCGCCGGCACCATCGCCTGCTCCTCCAACGACGCCACCGGCGTGGCAGGCGTGACCTGGGGCTGCCGCATCATGCCGGTGAAGGTGCTCAACCGCGCCAGGCGGCTCTCGGACAACCGCATCAGTGGGTTCGGTACCTCGGTCGACATCGCTGCAGGCATCCGCTGGGCGGCCGACCACGGCGCCCGGATCATCAACATGAGCCTCGGCGGCCCCAGCAACGACCAGGTGACGGCGAACGCTGTCGCCTACGCGTTGAGCCGCGGGGTCCTCGTCGTCGCCGCGATGGGCAACACCGGCAACGCCACGCCGCAGTTCCCGGCGGCGCTGCCCGACGTGCTCGCCGTCGCCGCGGTCGACATCAACGACGCACGCGCGCCGTTCTCGTCCATGGGCCCGCACATCGACGTGTCCGCACCCGGCGTGGGGATCCTCAGCACCGACTGGGACAACACCTACGGGACGAAGGACGGGACGTCCATGGCCAGCCCGCACGTCGCGGGCGTCGCCGCCCTCATGCTCTCCTGCCGGGGGACCCTGACCCCGGCTCAGCTTCGCCAGATGATCCGCGACACCGCCCGTCCGCTGAGGGACAACCCGACCGACCCCGTCCCGAACGACCGGTACGGCACGGGACTGGTCGATGCGCGGGCGGCGGTGGACGCAGCGTGCCCGCAGGTCCGGTCGATCAGGATCATCACCTGCCCGTCGATCCAGGTGCGTTGCGCTGAACCGAGCTTCCGGGTCGTGTGCGGCATCAGCGAGCGCATCACCTGCCCGTCCGAGGCGATCCGCTGCACGATCTCGCAGACCATCCGCTGCGACATCTCGCAGACCGTCCGTTGCGGGATCTCCCAGACGGTGCGCTGTCCGTCCGAGCCCGTCAGTTGCGGAGTCTCGCAGGCGGTGCGCTGCCCGTCGATGACCGTCGGGTGCGGCAGCGGCGTCGTGTGCGAGCGTCCCGGTGGGCCCGGCGAGCCGGGCTGGCCGGCCGGCGGAGCGGACGTCTATGGGGACGACCCCTACGGGACGGACTACGGCGACGAGTGGTGACGGCACCGTCCCTCCCGGTCGACCGCCCTCGCGACCCCCGGGTGGCAGCGGCCGCCGCCGGTCTGCCCGGGGCGCGAGAGGGTCGGGTGAGCGACCTGTCCCGCTCCCACTGCGTGCACCGCGTGGACGCCTCGGAGGGGTCGGTCGTCGTCAAGACCCCGAGCGGGCGGGCCCAGGGGAGGTCCCGCAGCCTGGCTGCCGAGGCCTTCGCCTACCGGCTGGCCACCTGGCGTCCCGGGTTGGCGGCGGTGCTCCCGCGGGTGCTGCTCATCGACGAGAGACGTCAGGTGCTGGTCCTCGAGGCGGCTGCCTGGTCGACCGTGGGCGCGGTGCTGCAGGACGAGTCGCGCCTGCCGCACCCGGCGGCCTCCGCCTCGCTGGGGGCGGCCCTCGCGTCGGTCCACCAGGCCACCGCCGGGGTCCCCGTCCCCTTCCCGGCGTCGGCCGGCATCCTCGACCTTCCCGACTCCTCGCCGGCGGACATCGAGCTCGTCCACGCCAAGGACCTCGCCCTGGAGGTCTCCCGCGACCCGGTTATCGCTGCGGGACTACGCACGGCACGAGCGGACTGGGAGCCGGTGTGCCTCGTGCACGGGGACGTCAAGTGGGACAACTGCCTGGTCGATCTCGACCTCGCGCCTGTGTCGCTGCGGCTGATCGATTGGGAGCTGTCGGGCTGGGGTGACCCCGCATGGGACGTTTCAGCGGCCCTGGCCCAGGCCAGCGCGCTCGAGGTCACGTCGGGACGGTCGGCCGAGCCCGACCAGGCGTCTCTCGTCGGGGCCTACGTCGCGCTGGCTGGCGCGCAGGCGCTCCCTCGAGTCGCGCGGTACTGGCCCGCAAGGCTGGTGCACCTCGCTCTGGAGTGCGCCGAGGGCGGGGCACTGTCGGTGGCAGACTCCCTCCTGGAGTGCGCTCGAGACCTGATGCGCCAGGAGCCGGAGACCGGGGTGCGCCTGTGGAGCTGGACGGGGTGATCCCCGGGCACGTCCGGTCCGACCTCACTCGGCTGGCGGACCTTGTGTCGCCGTCCCCGACCGGGTTCCACGTCGGCGGACGAGCGCTGCGGGCCGACACGTCCGTGGACGACGTTGCCGACGCGGTGTACGAGGCCTGGTACCTCGCGCCGTCCGTCCCGCTCCAGCCTGTCCCGGACGGCGTGGCCGGACGCCGAGACCTGGTGCCGTTGCTGCGGGCGTCGCACGCCGATGCCACCCGGCTGGAGCCGGGATGGGTCGTACTCGCCGTCCTCGACCAAGGCGTATGTCTGGTTGCAAGACATACTGAACAGCGACGAATGTGTGTCGGCCAGTATCTTGGGGTCGCTCGCCCGGGCGTTCCGGTCGCCCCGGGTGAGGAGGTCGCTGTCATCGCTCGCGTCGACACGGTCGACGAGGCGAGCCGATGGTGGGCGACCCGGTCTCCTGCGGGAGAGCCCTCCGGCGACCTCGGCCGGTTCTACCTGCACCCGAGCGTGAACACCGTGCCGAGAGTGCTCCACCTGCTGACCCGTCGACTGCAGGAGGCCGCCTTCGCCTGGTCGTTGAAGTGCCCGATCGACCCGGCCGGCTACCGCCGCCCCGACTCGCTGGTGCTCTACGTGCCTCGAGCGGACGTGGCGCACGCCCGCGAGCTCGTGTGCGAGGTGGTCGCCGAGCTGCCCGAGTCGTTGATCGCGCACTGCCCGCCGCTGACGCTTCCGGTGGCCGCCGGTGTGGCCTACGCCGATGACCCCGGGCCGAGCTCGTCCTTCGGGATCGCCCTGTGCCGAGCCGTGGCGCCGGGTGTCGTGGAGGTGGCACGTCGCGGCCAGTCGGGAGCCGAGGCGGTGGCCACGCTCGTCCAGGCCCTCGGCGCGGGTGGGGTCGACCCGCGAACGCCCTGGCTCAGCCCGGTGCCGACGTGACGAGCGCGCGCACGAGCCTCGCCCTGTCGATGGCTGAGCAGATCGCCGGTGAGGCCAGCGGGATGCCGCCGGCCTGGACCGGCGCGGACGTGGTCGGTGACGAGCAGTCCTGGCACATCGCCGAGGGCCCGGTGGACCAAGGCCTGTACACAGGCGCGACGGGCATCGCCCTGGCACTGGCGGCGTCCCATCGATGCGGCGCGGCGTCGCCGGTGGCCGAGGTCGGCCTCGCCGCGGCGAGCGAGGCGCTTGATCATGGCCATGGGCTGCTCGCGGAGGGTGCGACCGACATGGCGTCCGGGTCGTCCGGGATCGCGTACGGGGTGGCGTGGGTGGGACGGCTCCTCGGCCGCCCGGACCTGGAGGAGGACGAGCCCTCCTTGCCTCGCTCGCAGTCGCGGCGGACGACTCGCACGTCATCGCAGCTGCGGTCGACGTTGCGGACTGGATTGCATCCCAGGCGACTCCGCACGCCTGGGGAGTGGCCTGGGCGGAACCTGGCACTGCGCGACCCGATCTGCTCGGCCTGGCCCATGGGACCTCGGGCATCGCCGTCGCGATGGCCGAGGCTTCCTCGCTTGCCGGCGGGGGGCACCTCTGGGAGTGGGTGGAGCGGGCGCTGGCCTACGAGCGATCGTGGTTCGAGCCCGACCTGCCGGGCTGGCCGGACCTGCGGTCCGTGCGTTCTGAGCAGGGGGGGATCTCGACCACGGGTGACGCCGCGATCGTCGGGGAGCCGAGATGGCCGGTGGCGTGGTGCCACGGGGCGGTGGGGATCGGGTTGGCCCGGTTGCGGCTGGTGAGCGGCACGGACGCGGGTGAGCAGCTGCCGGGCGGGCGCCAGCTGCTCCTGGCCGAGGCGGGGGCCGCCATCGAGGCCGCGCGCCAGCGGCTGCGAGTCTCGCGGGCGCGATTGCGTGACGGCGAGGTGGAGGACTGCTGCCTGTGCCATGGGCTCGCGGGCGCCGTCGACCTGCTCGTGGCGGCGTCCGGTCTGCCCGGTGGTGAGGACCACCTGCGGGCGGCCCGGCGCAGCGCCGACATCCTCCTCGCCCAGCATGCCGCCGGGTCCGGCTGGCCCTGCGGCTTGCCGCGTCCGGATCCCCGGGCGCCCGATGGGCAGCACGAGGAACGCTCGGAGCGGCGGCAGTCGCCGCCGTCGCTGTCAGGGTCGTCGCCGTCGCGCCCATCACCGCAGCCCCCGGGGCTGTTCCTCGGCCGCGCGGGGATCCTGCTCACGCTGCTACGCAGCGACCACCCGGACGTCGTCCCAGCGGTCACCCTGCCGCAACGGCTGCCATCGACTGACTGACCAGGCCGGTCAGTCCCCGAACGCCTCGTAGAGCGTCTCCGGCTCGACGTAGGCGACCCCGTCCATGCCTGCGATCTCCTCGCGCGTCCGCGTGGCGTCCGCGGCCTCGCTCAGCGTCACGACAACGACCCCCGGGAGCTCCGGGCGCGGCGCGTCCACCCGTTCCACGCTCAAGCGCTGCATCTCGGTGATAAGCGCCTCGGCGTCCGCCTCGTCGCTCAACCCCACGACCAGCCGCTGGCTCATGGCCCCAGCATCCCCTGCTCCCAGCCGCCCGCCAAGCCCCCCGGAGCCCGCCGCCAGCCCCACCCCCGCCCAAGTGATCACGTCAAGTACGCCCGGGGGAGGTTGACTGGGCTCGTATGCCACGTCAACCTCCCACGGGCCTCGTCATCAAGCATGCCCCGCGGACTGGAGCGCCTGCCGGACGGGGGACGCTCACCGGGACGGGGAACAGGAGCCGAGCCCACCCCACGGTCCGCGCGCCTACAGTCGAGCCATGCGCGGGTCCTGCTTGAGCTGCCCGCGTGAGGTACGCGCCTGGCAGATCCCGCCGGCGCGCAGGTGAGCCAGCGGCGTCGCGCCCGAGCGGGCCCGCGGTGGTCTGGGGCCAGCACGCCGACCGGGGTCGAACGCACCTACGTCACGCTCGTGCTCCTCACCACGCTGTCGGCCTCGCTGATCTGGGGGATCAACACGCTGTTCCTGCTCGACGCCGGACTGTCCAACCTCGAGGCGTTCTCGGCCAACGCCTTCTACACCGTGGGCATGATGGTCTTCGAGGTCCCCACGGGTGTCGTGGCAGACATCCGAGGACGCCGGCTGTCCTTCCTCCTCGGCGCCGCCGTCCTGAGCGCGGGAACGCTGCTCTACGTCCTGCTGTGGTGGTGGCAGGCTCCGTTCGCAGCCTGGGCGGTCGTCTCGATCGTGCTCGGGCTGGGCTTCACGTTCTTCTCGGGGGCTCAGGAGGCATGGCTGGTCGATGCCCTCTCTGCCACCGGCTACCGGGGGTCGCTGGACCGGGTCTTCGGGCGCGCTCAGGCGGCGTCCGGTGGGGCGATGCTCACCGGCTCGGTCCTGGGCGGGGTGCTCGCGCAGGTCAGCAGCCTCGGTGTGCCGTTCGTCGTGCGGGTGGCGCTGCTGATGGTGACCTTCGCCGTCGCATTCGTGCTCATGCACGACCTGGGGTTCAGCCCGGCCCGCGATCGCAGTCCGGTCCGTGAGGGCCGGCGCATCCTCGACGACTCGTTGCGTTACGGCCTCGGTCAGCCGGCGGTCCGCTGGATCATGCTGACCGGCCCGTTCATCGGCGGCGTCGGCATCTACGCCTTCTATGCCATGCAGCCCTACCTGCTCGAGCTGTACGGAGACGAGGGCGCATACGCCGTCGCCGGGCTGGCTGCCGCCATCGTGGCCGGCGCTCAGATCGTGGGGGGACTGCTCGTGGTGCGACTGCGCCGGGTGTTCCGGCGGCGAACATCAGTGCTGATCACGGCCGCCGCGGTCGGGTCCGTCGCGTTGCTGCTGGTCGGGGTGGCCCCGGCGTTCGGTCTGGTGGTGGCGCTCCTCGTGCTGTGGGGCCTGTCCGACGCCGCCGCCACTCCCGTGCGGCAGGCCTACCTCAACGCGCTGATCCCGTCCCAGCAGCGGGCCACCGTCCTGTCGTTCAACTCGCTGCTGGAATCCGGCGGCGGCGTCGTCATCCAACCTGCTCTGGGTCGCGTGGCCGACCTGTCTGGCTACGCGCCGACCTTCGTGCTCAGCGGGCTCATCCAGGCCGCAGCGCTTCCGCTGATGGTGCTGGCCCGCCGCACCGGGTCCGCGGCAGATCAGCCGGCCGACGACCCCCCACCATGGCCTGCCTCAGGCGACGAGTAGTCCACCATGGCCCTCATGCCCGACCGCGACCAGCACGACCTCGCCGAGCTCGACGAGCTCGCTGTCCGTCCCGACATCCGGCTCATCGCCACCGACATGGACGGCACCCTGCTCGGGGACGACAAGGAGATCCACGACGAGTTCTGGCCGCTCGTCGAGGAGCTGCACGGCGCAGGTGTGACGTTCTGCCCGGCCAGCGGCCGGCAGTACTACGCGCTTCGCGAGCAGTTCGCGGGGATCGCAGACGAGGCGGTCTTCATCGCCGAGAACGGGACGTTCGTCCTCGACGGCAACGGACGGGAGATCGCCTCGGACTGCATGACCCTCGAGTCTGCCCAGGCCGTGATCCGCGCTACCCGGACGGTGGACCACACGCGAGTCGTGCTGTGCGGGAAGCGGTCGGCCTACATCGACCAGACCGACGAGGCCTTCCTGGCCGAGGTCACGCCCTACTACCACCGCCTGGAGATCGTCGACGACCTGCGCGCCGTCCTCGACGACGCCATCCTCAAGGTCGCCGTCTTCGACTTCGCCTCGGCCGAGCACAACAGCGGCGCCGCCCTCTCGGGCTTCCGCCCGGCACTGCAGGTGGTGGTCTCCGGCGAGCACTGGGTCGACGTCATGAGCCCCACGGCGAACAAGGGGGAAGCCGTCCGGTGGGTCCAGCGTGCCCTGCACGTCACGCCCGACCAGACGATGGTGTTCGGCGACTTCCTCAACGACCTCGAGATGATGGACGCCGCGACCTACTCCTTCGCGATGGCCAACGCCCACCCGCTGCTGAAGGACCGCGCGTCATGGATCGCCCCGACGAACAACGCCAATGGCGTCGTGCGGACCATCCGCACGGTGATGGGGCTGGGCCGAGGTGGGCAAGGCCGCCCGGTGAGCTGACCGCAAGGGCCCGCCACGGCGCCGGCCTGGGGTACGTCAGGACGGGAGGGCCTCCGGGTGCTCGCGAAGGTACCGCGCGTCGTCGTTGACGTAGGCGTAGTACAAGCCGATCAGCAGCCCGCCGCCGACGAAGTTGCCGACCAGCGCGATGGCCACGTTCCCCACCGCAGCGCCGAGGTCGATGCCCTCCTGGAGGCCCACGATGCTGAACAGCACGGTGTTGGCCACCGAGTGCTCGAAGCCCAGGAAGGCGAAGACGAACACCGACATGATCATGACCAGACACTTCGTGAGCGTGTCCGTGATCAGCCCGTTGTAGACCATGAGCATGGCGAGGTTGATCATGAAGTTGCAGAGGATGGCGCGCACGAACAGGTCGCCCCACCCCGTCACGCCTTCGGTGATGTAGCCGAGCTTGTGGCCGACCGACTCCTCCATCTGCTCGAACGTGCCGCCCTCGAGGATGGTGCTGAAGCGCAGCAGCGCGGCCACGAAGAGCCCCCCGATGAGGTTGCCCAAGTAGCAGAAGGTGAGCAGGCGCATCGACTTCGGCCAGCTCGTCTTGTGGTGGTAGGCCCCGATCGAGACGATCATCATGTTCGAGGTCAGCAGCTCGGACTTGGTGAAGTAGATGAACACCAGCGCCCAGCCGAACGCCAGTGCCCCCACGATGCGGCCGATCGGGGCGAAAGAAGCGTCTCCGGACGGGACGGAGGCGAAGGCAGCGACCACGGCGTAGTTCACTGCGTAGAACAGGCCGATGATCACGCCGGCCATCGCCGCGCGCTGCACGTACCGGCGCAGCAGCTCGCCGCTCATCCGCGTCTTGGTGTCGAGGGTCTCGAGGATCGTGCTGATGAAGAACTTGCCCGGGAAGAGCTGCTCGAGGACCTGGCTCACGAGACCACCCCTATCGCGACGTCCTGCTCGTCCGAGGCTAGCGGCGGCCAGGGCTCCGCACTCAGAGTCACCTCGATTGGACGGAGTTGCGCTGCGCGCTACCCCAGGTCGGACGGCCCCTCGGCGCCCGCTGCCCACGACACCCAGCACACCCCGCAGCGCTGGTCCAGCACCGCGGAGCGCGCGCAACACTGCACGCAGCCACCGGCCACGCCGGTCCCGGCGGAACCTCCTGGGTCGCCGGCTGCCGGACCCCCGAGCCCCTTGCCCACCGGCGAAGGATGCCAGGTCGCCCGTCGCACCGTCGACCGGCCCGCGCTGCCGGGAAGAGCCACGTCCCGCGCGGCGTTCGCGAGGCGTGCGCATCGGACTGATCGGCAGCGGACGGATCGGCACCACTCTGGCGCGGCTGGCGAGCGACGCCGGACACCAGGTCGTGCTGTCCAACTCCCGCGGGGCGGCCTCCCTGACCGACCTGGTGGCCGGGCTCGGGCCGGCAGCCAGCGCGGCAACGCCGACGCAGGCCGCCACGGTCGGGGAGGTCGTGGTCGTGACCATCCCACTGCGGGCGTACCCCACCGTTCCGGTCGAGCCGCTGCGCGGCAAGGTGGTCGTCGACACCATGAACTACTACCCGGACCGGGACGGGCACATCGCCGCGCTCGACGACGGGTCGACCACCTCGAGCGAGCTGCTGGCCGCTCATCTGCCCGAGTCGCGGGTGGTGAAGGCGTTCAACACGATCTACTTCGAGCACCTGGCCACCCATGGCCAGCCGGACGGGTCGCCAGGACGACGCGCCCTGCCGATCGCCGGCGACGAAGCCGAGGCGAAACACCTGGTCAGCGGTCTGATCGAGGAGTTCGGCTTCGACGTCGTGGACGCCGGTGCGCTGGCCGAGGGCAGTCGGTTCCAGCCGGGTACGCCCGCCTACAACATCAGGCAGGACGCCGACCAGCTGCGCCGCGCGCTTGCCGAGACCCCAGGGTGACAGCACTGCTGCACGCTGCAGACAACCCCCGGATTCGGGAGTACGGTCCAAGGCAGCCGGATCGGCCGGCGCTGTCCCGTCACGGAGGTCCGCGTGCTCTCCGACGTCACCGCGATGCCGACCTTGCCGACTGCGGACCTTGACCGGGCCCGCGCCTTCTACGAGGGGGTGCTGGGATTCGTCCCCGGTGATGACCTCCCCGAGGGCGTCCGGTACCGGGCCGGGCACGGAGCCGTCCTCGTCTACCCCTCGCAGTACGCGGGCACCAACCAGGCGACGGCGCTGGGCTTCGAGGTCGACCCCGACCGGTTCGACGAGGAGGTGTCGGCGTTGCGGGCGGCAGGCGTCTCGTTCGACACCTTCGAGTGGGAGGGCGTCGTCTGGGAGGACGGTGTGGCGAGCATGGAGGGCGGCAAGGCGGTGTGGTTCCGCGACCCGGACGGCAACATCCTCAACCTCATGGCGCCAGCGTCCTGACGCCGGAGGCGTCTGCGGTTCGAG
>CAYHHE010000022.1:0-36883 GCA_964356295.1 uncultured Actinomycetes bacterium
GCCGCCAGCTGAGTCGGCGGAGCGACACTTGGGGCGCGCTGATCAAGGTTGGGCGCCGCCAAGCCGTGTGAACCGTGATCAATGGCGGTTTGTGGTGGTGGGCTTGGCTGTCAGAGCGCCGTAGGTGTCGTGATAGCGCCACCTGGGGCGCGTTGATCTTCGGCGGAGCGACACCTCACGCGCGCTGATCAAGGTTGGGCGACACCTCACGCGCGCTGATCAAGGTTGGGCGACACCTGGGGCGCGCTGATCAAGGTCAGGGCGCCGCCGTGCTGCGGAGTGGACGCGCCCAGCGGAGGAGGCCGCGCGGGCCGAGACGCCGTCAGGCGTGCGGGCCGATGCCTTCGCTCGCCAGCGCTTTTTGCTGGCCTATGCTGGCGAGCAGCTCGTCGAACCAGGGCTCGTTGAAGTCGAATGGCTTCCCGCCCTTGAGGCGCTCGAACTCGATGGCCCGCAGCCGTCCGCCGTTCTCGGTGTCGTGGCCCACGACCCCGTCCTTGCCGCCGAGCGCGCATCGGATGGCGTAGTCGCACATGGCCTGGATCAGCCGCAGATCCTGACGGTTGGGCTTGGCGGAGCGAGCGAAGTAGCCACTCTTCTGCACCATCGCCTTGTCCGCGCCGAGGCGCTCGGTGAGCTGCTTGGCGAACCACTGGCCCGGGTTCAGGGTGTCGATGCGGGGGTGGCCGTAGGCGTCCCGGACGATCTCCTCGCCGGCCGCCTCCTTCTCGGCGATGATCGTCTCGATGCCGGCTCCCTCGGACAGGAAGATCGTGACATTGCCCTGGTCGTCCATGATCTTGCGCAGCCGCTCGACCTCGGTGTCGAAGTCGGAGTTCATCTCGGGGACGTACACCCCGTGCACGTCCCAGCGCTCCCGGCTCAGCCCGATCTCAGGCGCCCACTCCTGCTGGTCCAGCCACCGCCGGTAGCGGCGGGCGGTCTCGGCAGTAAGCCAGCCGCAGGAGCGGCCCATGACCTCGTGAACGATGAGCATCCTCGGGTTCGAGGAGTGCTCGGCGACGATGTTCTGGGCGAATCGGACCCCCTCGTCGGCCGCCGTCTGGGCGCCGAGGGTCATCTTGATCGGCCAGACGTCGTTGTCGATCGTCTTGGGCAGGCCTACGACGAGCAGCTCGCGCGCCTGCGTGCGAAGGTGCAACGCCAGGTCCCGCGCGGAGAGGTTGGTGTCGTCACCGCCGATCGTGTGCAGGACGTCGACCCCGTCCTCGGTCAGCCGCCGGGCCGCGACGGCGAGGGGTTCCTCGCCCTCCTTGACCAGACCGCGCTTGACCGCGTCCTTGACGTTGGTGAGCTTGACCCGGCTGTTGCCCAGCGGGCTGCCGCCCAGCTCGTGCAGCAGTGAGGCCTTCTCCCGCATCTCCTTGGTGAAGGTCACCGAGTTGCCGGTCAGCAGCCCGGCGTAGCCGTCGCGGTACCCGATGATCTCGATGTCGGGCGCTACCTCGGTGTAGCGCTCGACGAGCGCACCCACAGCCGAGGAGAGGCAGGGGGCGAGACCACCGGCAGTCAGCAGGGCAACCTTGCGGATGAACATGGGGGTGAGCCTAGCCAGCGACCCCCCTTGCAGGGAGGGGGATGCGTCGCCTCGCCTGCCGCGGGTCCGATCCGTGGACGCGACGGGGGGTCGCCCGATCTACGCTGGGTCCGTGACCGCGCCGACCAACCTCGCACGGCTCGCCGAGCTGGCCGCGCTCGAGGAGCTGGCGCAGGCCGTGCGGCAGCTCCCGGCGGACCAGCAGCCCGACTGGCCCGACCCGGACGCCGTGGACCAAGTGATGGCAGGGCTGATGATGCTGCCACCGCTGGTGTTTGCCGGGGAGTGCGATGCGCTCCGCGAGCATATGGCCGGCGTGGCCCGCGGCGATGCGTTCCTCCTGCAGGGCGGGGACTGCGCCGAGACTTTCGTGGATCTGTCCGCCGACCGAGTACGGGACAAGATCAAGACGATCCTGCAGATGTCGGTGGTGCTCACCTACGCGGCCAGCGTCCCCGTCGTCAAGGTCGCCCGGATGGCCGGCCAGTTCGGCAAGCCGCGCTCCAGCGGGCTGGAGACCCGCGCCGGCATCTCGCTGCCGTCCTACCGTGGGGACGCGGTCAACGACCTGGCCTTCGACAGCGCATCACGCACACCCGACCCCGCCAGACTCCAGCGGGCCTACCACGCGGCGGCAGCCACCCTGAACCTCATCCGGGCGTTCGTCCACGGCGGCTACGCCGACCTGCGCCAGGTGCACGCGTGGAACACCGACTACGTCCGCGACAGCCGTGCCGGGCAGCGCTACGACCGGCTGGCCACCGAGATCGACCGGGCGATGGCGTTCATGCGGGCCATCGGCGCCGACGCGCCGTCGTTGCAGACCGTGGACCTGTACTCCTCGCACGAGGCGCTGCTGCTGGACTACGAGCTGCCGCTGACGCGCATCGACTCTCGCACCCATCTGCCCTACGACGTCTCCGCGCATATGATCTGGATCGGGGAGCGCACCCGCCGGCTCGACGGCGCGCACGTGGAGTTCGCCTCCCGGGTGCGCAACCCGGTCGGGGTCAAGCTCGGGCCCACCACTCGACCCGAGGACGCGGTCGCGCTCGCCGAGCGGCTCGACCCTGCCCGGGAGCCGGGCCGGCTGACCTTCATCGTCCGGATGGGCGCCGACCGGGTGCGCGACGTGCTGCCGCCGATCGTGGAGAAGGTGCGCGCGGCCGGTATCGACGTCGCGTGGGTCACCGACCCGATGCACGGCAACACCTACGAGACCGGCAACGGGCACAAGACACGCCACCTCGACCAGATCATGGGCGAGGTCCAGGGCTTCTTCGAGGTGCACCGCTCACTGGGCACCGTGCCCGGCGGTATCCACGTCGAGCTCACCGGCGACGACGTAACCGAGTGCCTCGGTGGCGGCGAGGACCTGCTCGAGGAGGACCTGGAGCAGCGCTACGAGACCGCCTGTGACCCCCGGCTGAACCGTTCGCAGTCCCTGGAGCTGGCATTCCTGGTCGCCGAGCTGCTGCAGCAGCGCTGAGGGCGCGCTGACCAGCGCCACGTCCGAATCCCGCTAGACCTTCACCCCGGGACCGGCTTCGATGACCGGGTGCCTTCCGAGCCTGTCGCCGACCTGCTCCACGACCCGACGTCGGCCTACCGGGTCGTCTCGAGCCGGGACGCACGCTGGGACGGCCGGCTCTACCTGGGCGTGGTGTCCACCGGTGTGTACTGCCGGCCGTCCTGCCCGGCCCGGACCCCACGACCGCAGAACTGCCACTACTACGCCTCCGCAGCGGCAGCGGTGGCCGCCGGGTTCCGCGCCTGCCGACGATGCCGGCCTGACGCCCTGCCCGGCAGTCGCGAGGACGACCACCGGGCAGACCTCGCCGCGCGGGCGCTTCGGTTGATCAGGGACGGCGCCGTCGACGAGCACGGCGTCGGGGGACTCGCCGCCCGGCTGCACGTGAGCGAGCGGCACCTGTACCGGGTGCTGGTGGACGAGGTCGGGGTCGGCCCGCTGCGCCTGGCGCAGTCCCGCCGAGCCCAGGTGGCCCGGCTTCTCCTCGAGCAGAGCGACCTGTCGATGGCCGAGGTGGCTTACGCGGCTGGGTTCGCCAGTGTGCGGCAGTTCAACGACGTGATGCGGGCCGAGTTCGGCTGCCCTCCGTCCCGGCTACGGGCCCGGCCTGCCGCCACCGACCGCCGACCCCGACCCGGCGGCCCGACGCTGACGTTGCGGCTGCGCTGTCGCGAGCCGTACGCGGTCGAGCCGGTCTGGGGGTTCCTGACCGCACGGCTCGTCCCGGGAGTGGAGTCGCTGGCCGCCGACGGGTCGCTGGTCCGAACCGTGCCGGCCGCATCGGGACCCGCTCGGGTCTCGGCGAGCCGGCCTGCTGCGGGGCTCGTCGCGGTGCAGCTCGACCTGGCCGAGCTCGGCGACCTCGGGGGAGTCGTCGCGACCGTGCGCCGTTGGCTCGACCTGGACGCCGACCCATCAGCCGTGGACACCGTCCTGCGCGCCGACACCGCCCTTCGCGGGCTGGTCCAGGGCGCGCCCGGGATGCGCGTGCCCGGCGCGACCAGCGGGTTCGAAATCGCGGTGCGCGCGGTCCTCGGGCAGCAGGTCACGGTGGCCGGCGCGTGCACTCTCCTCGGACGGCTGGTGGCTGCGCTGGGTTCACCCGGGGTCTTCCCGGACGAGACCCAGGTGGCGGCCGCCGGCATCAGCGCGCTGCGCGAGGTCGGCCTGACCGACCGTCGGGCACATGCGGTCCTGGCGTTGGCGCGCGAGGTCATGTCCGGCCGCCTCGTCCTCGACCCGGGGGCCGACCGCGACGCCACTCGATCCCGCCTGCGGACCCTGCCGGGCATAGGCGAGTGGACGGCCGAGTACGTCGCGCTGCGCGCGCTGGGCGACCCAGACGCCTGGCCGGGTAGCGACCTCATCCTGCGCCGCCGTGTCCGGGACCACGACCTGCACCCGGCCCGATGGCGACCGTGGCGCGGCTACGCCGCCATGCACCTGTGGACCCAAGTCCCGCTCACGCCTACGAAGGAGCGCTCATGACGCCCCAGCCCGGAACCGCCCAGCTCGGGACCGCCCAGCCCGGGACCCCCCAGCCCGGGACCGCCCAGCCCGGGACCGCCCAGCTCGGGACCGCCCAGCTCGGGACCGCCCAGCCCGGGACCCCCCAGCCCGGGACCGCCCTGCTCGACACCCCGCTCGGCCCGCTCGCCGTCGTCGTCGACGGCGACGGGACGGTGCTCGCGTCCGGCTTCACGATGCTCAAGAGCCTGCTGGCCCGGCTCGGCCCGAGCGTCCGAGCCGCCCCGGCGACCGAGGCGCAGGTCGCCCCGGTGGCGGCGGCCGTCCGCCGGTACTTCGACGGTGACCTGGAAGCCCTCGACCGGGTTGCGGTGCGGCAGCCGGGCGGGGCCTTCCGTCAGGCGGCGTGGGCAGCGCTGCGTGAGGTCGCCCCAGGCCGGTCGATCTCGTATGCGGAGCTGGCCGAGCGCGCCGGGTCCCCGGGAGCGGCGCGGGCGGCCGGGCAGGCGTGCGCGGGCAACCGGGTGGCCCCGTTCGTGCCGTGCCACCGCGTCGTTCCCAGCGGTGGCGGTGTCGGGGGATACGCGTACGGTGCCGAGGTGAAGTCCGGGCTGCTGCGGCACGAGCGCGGCCAGCCGTGAGCCGACGCGCCTGGATGCCGTCCTACCTGGGACTGGTGGTGATCTGGGGCTGCAGCTTCTTGCTCAACGAGCTGGCCCTGAGGTCGTTCAGCGCGATCGCGGTGGCCTTCGGGCGGATCGGCCTCGGTGCGGTCACGATGGTGCTCGTCCTGCTGGCGACCCGTCAGCGGGTTCGGCTGCAGCGTTCTCAGGTGCTCGACCTGCTCATCATCGCCGCGGTGCTGGTCGCCGTGCCCTTCGTCCTCATCGCCTTGGCGCAGACGCGGATCACCTCGATCCTCGCCGGGCTGCTCAACGCCACGACCCCGCTGTGGGCGGCCGTCTTCGTGGCCCTGATCATCCCCGCCGAGAGGGCCACCAGGCAGCAGGTGATCGGCCTTCTGCTGGGGTTCGCCGGCATCGGGGTACTGCTCGGGGTGTGGAACTCTGCCGGCCTGGACGTGCCGGGCGTGCTGGCCATGCTCGCGGCGACCGCCTGCTACGGGTTCGGGACGGCGTGGATGCGTCATCGTCTCGCCGGATCCTCGCTGTCGGGCGCCTCGCTCAGTGCGGCCCAGACGGTGTTCGCCTCGGCCCTGCTGCTGCCGCTGCTGCCGCTGGGCGGGGCGCCGGAGTCGATCCGGCCGGAGTCGGTGCTGGCGCTGGTCGGCCTCGGGGTGTTCGGGACGGGTCTGGCCTACGTGCTGTTCTGGAGGGTGGTGCGCAGCGCTGGGCCCACGATCGCGGCAACCGTGACCTACCTGATCCCGCTGGTCTCGACGACGTTGGGCATCGTCGCGCTGGACGAGGAGCTGTACTGGTACCAACCGGTCGGTGGCGCGATCGCGCTGGTCGGTGTCGCGCTGGCGCAGGGGCTCGCGTCCGCCCTCAGGCGACCTCGCGCGCGACCTCGCACCGCGCGGACGACGGCCGCGGCGAAGTCCACCGCCGGGGGGTAGGACAGCACCCCTACTCGCCCGGCAGGTGGGGGACGGCACCTTCGCGGGACCGCCGCGGGCCCAGCTCGGCGGTGTACATCGCGGCCATGACCAGGGTCGCGCCGATCAGGAACCGCGGGGTCAGCGGGTCGCCGTCCACGATCACGCCGAACAGCGAGGCGAACACCGGTTCGGTGGTCATGATGATGGCGGCCCTGGTGGCCGGCAGCCGGGCCTGGGCCCACGTCTGGGCGACCATGGCCAAGGCTCCCGACGCCAGCGCCACGTACAGCATCACCAGCCAGTCCACCCCCGTGGAGGGCAGCACGATCCCTCCCGGCAACGCGGCCACCCCGCACAGCAGGGAGATGACCGCCATCTGCACGACTGCCAGCCCTACCGCCTGACCCGGCTTGGACCACGCCCCCAGCAGCACGATGTGCAGGGCGTACGACGCGGCCCCGAGCACGGTCACCAGCTCGCCGAGGCCGATGGACAAGCCGTTGAGCGACATCACAGCGACACCGGCGGTGGCCAGGCCCACCGCCAGCCACGTCGCCCTGGCTATCGACTCGCGCAGCAGGACCGCCGCGATGATCGGTGTGAGCACGACGTACAGGCCGGTGAGGAACCCCGATATCGAGGCCGACACGAAGGTCAGGCCGAAGGTCTGCAGAACCTGCGCGGCGCCGTAGACGACCCCGAGCACCACGGCCCGGCGCCGGGCCTGAGGCCCGAGCCGGGCCACCGACCACGGCGCCAGCAGCCACAGGCCCAGGGCGGCGATGGCGAACCGCACGGCCAGGAAGTCGGTCACCGGGACGCGCTCGGTGACGTCCTTGATGACGACGAACGTCGATCCCCAGATGGCCGTCACGCCGACCAGCACAGCGGCGGGGACGAGCGTGTCGGCTCGACGATCGAGCGTCCGTGTCATGTCGGGGGAGGGTCAGAACACGTAGATCGTGACCTCGGAGCCCACCCGCACGGTGCTCCCGGCCGCGGGAGCCTGCCGAAGCACCTCGTTGGGGCCCGCCGGGAGCAGGGTGATCGTCCGGACCGTCAGCCCGACGGACTCGAGCGCGCCCTTCGCCTGGTCGGCGTCCTCGTCCTCGACATCGGGAACCTGGACGTTCTCCGGGCCGAGGGAGACCACGACCGACACCGGGTCGCCACGGAACAGCGTGCCCTCGGTGGGCTCCTGGGAGATCACCACACCCTTCGGGACGTCGTTGGAGTACGCCTCGCCGACGTTCACGGCCAGCCCCGCCCCCTCGATCGCGGCGGTGGCGTCGGGGAGGGACTGCCCGGCGACCTGGGGCACCGCGATGGGCTCGCGTCCCTTGCTCACCACGTACGAGACGGCGGCCTCGCGCTTGACCTCGATGCCGGGGGCTGGATCCTGGGAGATGACCCGTCCTTGCTCGACCTGCTCGTCGAACGCCTCGCCGACCTCGCCGGGTACCAGCGTCAGCTCGGCAAGGGCCTGGTCGGCCTCCTCGCGCGTCGCACCGAGCAGGGACGGCACCTGGTAGCGCTCCGGGCCCTGCGAGAGGCTCAGGGCAACAGTCTGGCCGGGCACTGTCCGAGCTCCGGCGGCCGGGTCGCTGGCCACCACGGACTCGGCGGGGATCGTCTCGGAGTACTCCTGCCCGTTCACCTCGACCTCGAGCCCGGCCCGCTGCGCGGCCTGCTCGGCCTCGGCCACGGTCATGCCGACGAGTGCCGGGGTCTGGACGAGCCGTCCGTCGAACCACCACCACACCCCGGCCATCGAAGCGAGCAGGACGAGGACGAACGCGAGCCGCAGGCCGACACGGCGCTTGCGCCTCGGCGGCTTCGGCGGGGTACGGAACGGGTCGGCGGGCTCCGGCGGGACGGGGCTCGGCACGACAGGGCTCGGCGGGCGGGTGGCCTGGCCGCCCGGCTCTGGCGCGACGGGGTCCAGTGACGTGGTGCTGTGGTGGATGGGGTTGGTGTCCGACGTCGTCGCCGGGGCCTCGGCGACGCCCACGGCGGCGGCCGCCGCCACCGCGGCGACCGGGTCGGTGGTGCGGGTGACCGCGTCGCGTTCGAGGACTCGCCGGGTGCGGCGCACCGCGCCGAGGAAGGCTCCCGCGTCGGGGAGGCGGTGGGCCGGGTCCCGCGCGGTGGCCGCCGCGACCAGGGCGTCCACCTCGCCCGGCACGTCCGGGACCTCGGCCGAGGGCGCCGGGACGTCCTCGTCCACGTGCTTGCGGACCACGACGTAGTCCGTGGGTCCGTCGTGCGGCGGGTGCCCGGTGAGCAGCTCGAAGAGCATGATCCCGGCGGCGTAGACGTCGGAGGCCCGGGTGGCCGGATGACCCAGGGCCTGCTCGGGGGAGATGTAGGCGACGGTGCCCAGCAGCATGCCGCGGGTGGCGAGCCCTCGGGTGGCGTGCGGAGCGGCGGTGACGGCGTGGGCGAGCCCGAAGTCGGCTACCTGCACGTGACGGTCGTCTCCGACGAGCACGTTCTCGGGCTTGACGTCGCGGTGAACGATGCCGGCGTCGTGGGCGGCGGCGAGCGCGGTCAGGACGGGGTCCATGATCGCCAGGGCGGTCCTCGGGTCGAGCCGGCCCCGCTCGGCGATCACGCGGCGCAGGGTGCGTCCTCGGACGAGCTCGAGGGCCAGCCAGACCATCCCGTCCGAGGCGCCCTGGTCGAAGACGGTGACGATCGTCGGGTCCCGCGACAGCACTGCAGCCGAGCGGGCCTCGGCGATGAATCGCTGGACGAACTCCTCGTCCTCGGCCAGGTCCGGATGCATGATCTTGAGCGCCACGTCGCGGCCCAGCCGTTCGTCGGAGGCCTCGTAGACGGTAGCCATGCCGCCGCGGGCGATGCGCGCGCGGATGCGGTACCGACCGTCGACCAGTCGGCCGAGCAGCTCGTCCTGCACCGCGGTGCCCACCCGAGGAGTGTAGGTGCCCGGGTCACCCACCCCCTGTCGTCAGCGGCGGCGGTGTCGGGCACGCTGGTGGGATGGCTGAGGAGCTGCGGCAGTTCGCCTACCTCGGCGTCCTGGTGCTCGTCCTGCTCACAACGCTGCCGCTGGAGCTCTACCTCGGGGTCCGGGTGTGGCGTCGACCACGTCGGCTGGCGCTGACCGTGCTGCCAGTCGTGGCCGTGTTCGTGGTCTGGGACCTGTACGCCATCGACCAGGGCCATTGGGACTTCGACCCGGCTCAGACCGTCGGCGTCCTGCTGTTCGGCACGTTGCCGATCGAGGAGCTGCTGTTCTTCCTGGTCGTCCCGGTTGCCGCGATCATGACGCTGGAGGCGGTGCGGGTGGTGCGTCGCTGGCCGGTCGGGGACGAGGCGACGCCGGCTCCGCGGACCCACGGGGGCGAGCAGTGACCTACACCCAGCTTGCCGTTCTCGGCGTCGTGGTCGCGGTGCTCCTCGACCTCGCGGTGCTGCGGGTGGGGCTGCTGCGCCGGCGGGCCTTCTGGACCGGCTACGCCATCATCGTGTTCTTCCAGCTGCTCACCAACGGCTGGCTCACCGGCCGGGAGATCGTCACCTACGACCCTGCCGCGACACTGTCCAGCGGACAGGTGGTGCTCCTGGGTGACTGGCGGGTGCTGTTCGCCCCGGTCGAGGACCTCATGTTCGGGTTCGCCCTGGTCCTGCTCGCGCTGGACCTGTGGGTCGGGTGGGGGCGCCAGGGGGTCGACCGTGAGCCGTACGCGGACGGCCCGTGGCAGCGACGCCGAGACGCCCGGGAGGCCCGCGCTGCCCAGCAGGATCAGGCGGCCCAGCGGGCCCGCAACGCCCGACCGTAGGCGCCGCCGGCGACCCTGGCCCGCCGCCACGGCGAGGTCGTGGCGCGCCGGTCGAAGACCTGGAAGTCGATCGCCTCGACCTCGTCCACGATGCCGACGTACAGCTCCTGGGCTGCCTCGATGCACGGCCGGCTGGTCGGGTGCAGCAGCGCGATACCGGCGTCCGCCCGGTGCGACAGACGCCGGACCCGCGCGATCTGGAAGGCCAGCAGGTCACGTATCCCCGAGGTGACCTGGCGGCGCTCCAGGTCGGCACGGGTGAGGCCGAAACGGTCGAGATCCTCCAGGGGCAGGTACACCCGTCCACGCTGCAGGTCCTCGCCCACGTCGCGGACGAAGTTGGCCAGCTGGAACGCCACGCCCAGGTCGGTGGCCGGGCCGTACGCGGTGTCGTCCAGGGGCTCGAGGATGGGCACCATCTGCAGCCCGATGACCGCGGCACTGCCGTACACGTACTCGTAGAGGTCCTCGTAGGTCGCGTACTCGGTGACGGTCAGGTCCATGCGCATCGAGTGCAGGAAAGCCTCGAAGTGCTCGGCGGGGATCTGCCAGCGCAGCACGGTGTCCACGACGGCCCGACAGATCGGGTCGGCGCTCTCGCCCTTGGACAGGTCGGCCAGGAACTGCTCTCCCCAGCCGCCGAGCCAGTCGCTCTTCTGCTGCGGGCGCAGCGTGGAGGACAGGTCGTCGACGATCTCGTCGGCGTACCTGGCGAACCCGTAGAGCGCGTGGACGTAGGGCCGCTTGGACGGTGGCAGCAGCATGGTGGCCAGGTAGTAGGTCTTCCCGTGCGCAGCGTTGAGCCGGCGGCAGCGCTCGTAGGAGGCGCGCATCTCGGCCCCGACGATGCCCGCCGCGTCCAGCTCGCGCGTGCTCACGGGCCCGCATCATCGCAGAGCCGGGCCGACACCGCGTGGGCGAGCATGGCAGCATCGGCGCCCATGCCGTGCCGCCTGCGGACTCTGTCGCCGCTCCTGCCCTTCGATCAGGGCTGGCGGTGACCATGGCGAGTGTCGAGGACCTGGCCGCTCGCGACGCCGGCGTGCTGCCGGTCGTCGAGCCCGTGGACGTGCTCTCGCTGGAGGCCGCCTGCGAGGCCGTCGGCCGTCCGTTCGTCGTGCTGGACACCCACGACGTCGTCGACAAGACCGGGTTCATGGACGCAGTCAGCCTCGCCCTCGAGCTGCCCGACTGGTTCGGCCGCAACTGGGACGCCCTGGCCGACTGCCTTCGCGACGTCCCCCCCAGCACTGTCGTCGCCTGGGACGGCTGGACCGACCTGGCCCGTGCGGCGCCGCGGGAGTGCGAGGTGGCCCTCGAGGTGCTCGCCGAGTCCGGTCTCACGGTGCTGATCATCAACGCCCCCGCTGACGGCGGCGACTCGCCGGCGGAAGCTGAGCGCCCGACGTAGCCGAGGATCCGTGGCATGGCGGGGATGGCCTGGCTCATCCCCAGGCGCGCACGTCGCCGGCCTGTCGTCCCCAGCTCGGTCGATGGCGCTGGCCGTGGCCCGGGGACGTGGGGACCCTCGCGGCATGGATGTCGTCGACGAAGTACACCGGCATGGCGGGGTGATGCGCCGCGCGGCGCTGCCCCGCCGCGCGGTGGAGCGCGCCGTGGCCGGTGGTCGGCTCGTGGTGCCGCGGCCCGGGCTGGTTGCCTCGCCCGGTCTCGCGCCGGCGTTGCTGGCCGCCGCCAGGCTCAAGGGAGTGGTCAGTTGCGGTTCGGCCGCGAGCCTGATGGGTCATGAACTGCTGACGCCGCTGCGTCAGGTGCACGTGACCGTTCCGCGAGCCAGGGTCGCCCGCCAGGCAGGTCTGGTGATCCATCGCCGAGAGGTGCCGACCGACGGCTTGCTCACCACACCGGACCGCACGGCGGCCGACTGCGCCCGTTGCCTGCCGCGGCTCGATGCTCTTGTGGTGCTCGACTCGTTCCTGCGCGAGGGGGTCAACCGCGCGGACGTGCTGGCTCATCTGTGGGGCCGCGGATGTGGGCCGGCTCGCGAGGTGGTGCGACGGGCTGACGGCCGGGCCGAGTCCTCCGGTGAGACCGTGGGGCGGGTTGTGCTCGAGGATGCCGGCCTGCAGGTGGAGCCGCAGGTACGCATCCGCGGCGTGGGCCGTGTCGACCTGCTCGTCGAGGGCAGGCTCGTCGTCGAGGTGGACGGCTTCGCCTACCACTCCGACCGGCAGCGTTTCGCCGCCGACAGGCGCCGGGACGCTGCGCTGCTGGCGATGGGTTACCGGGTGCTGCGCTTCACCTGGATGGACGTGGTGACGCGGCCCGACTACGTCGTGGCCATGGTCCGCGCGGTCTTGGCTGTCTCGGCGTAGGCGTGTCCAGCCAGACACACATAGTGCCCCTGGGCGGGCGCCATGCGGGGCATCGCCGCAGGTCGCCCCGGTGGTGGCAGCGACTATGTGTGTCCAGCTTGACAGACCGAGCCCGCGAAGGGTCAGCGCCAGGCCCGTGAGCGATACGTCGGATCGGGACCGAGCACCCGTTCGGCGGCCAGGCGCCCGGAGACCAGGACCATCGGCACCCCCACGCCGGGCTGGGTGCCCGACCCGGTGAACACCACGTTGTCACCCCAGATGTTGCGCGGCCGGAACGGCCCGGTCTGGCCGAAGGAGTGGGCGCTGGCGAACGGGGCGCCCATCTCCATGCCGCGCGCCTCCCAGTCCAGCGGGGTGGTGAGGTGCTCGACCTCGATGGCCTCGCCGAACCCGACGTAGCCCGAGCGCTCCAGCGTGGTGACCATCTCGTCGCGGAAGGGTCCGGCCAGCCGGGTCCAGTCCTGGCCGCCGTGCAGGTTGGGGGTCATGAACAGCACGTAGTAGCTGTGCCGACCGGGCGGGGCCAGCGACGGGTCGGACATCGTGTGGTTGCTGACCAGGAAGGACGGGTCGGTGGGCAGCACCTCGTCGTCGACCAGCTCGCGGAAGGTCTGCGCCCACGGCTCGCCGAAGTGGATGTTGTGGTGGCCGATCTTCGAGTAGCGCGCCGACGAGCCCACCAGGAGCAGCGCGCACGACGGTGAGTAGCGCAGCGGCCGACGCAGCGGCCGACGCAGCAGGTCGCGCCGGGCCACCGGCAGGTCCGGGTTGAGCACCACCACGTCGGCTGGGATCCGTTCGCCCTGCGCCGTGAGCACCGCGACGGCGCGGTCCCCACGGGTCTCGACGCTGGTGACGGTGGTGGAGTACCGCAGCTCGACCCCGTGCTTCTCCGCGGCTGCGGCCATCGCGCGGGGGACCGCGTGCATGCCGCCCTTGGGGAAGAACACGCCTGCCACGCTGTCCATGTAGGCGATGACGGCGTAGATGGCGAACGCGTCGTAGGGGCTCATCCCGGCGTAGAGCGCCTGGAAGGAGAACAGTCGCTGGGTGCGTGGGTCCTTCAGGTACTGCGCGACCTTCGGCGCGAGCCGCCGGAACCCGCCCATCGCGACCAGCCTGGCCAGCTGCGGGGTGAGCAGGTCGAACGGGGAGTCGAGGTTCCGGTCGATGAAGTGCTGCTGCTCCAGCCGGTACAGCTGCGACACGAAATCCACGAAGCGCACGTACCCGGACGCCTCCTCCGGGCCGATCACCCGTCGGATCTCCTCGGCCATCGCCTCGGGGTCGGGGTGGGTGTCCAGCACCGAGCCGTCGGGGTAGAACGCCCGGTACAGCGGGTCCAGCGGCTCGAGCTCGAGCCAGTCGTCCATGCGCTCGCCGACGGCGTCGAAGGCGTCCGCGATCAGGTCCGGCATGGTGAGCACGGTCGGGCCGGTGTCGAACGAGTAGCCGTCCAACTCGAGCAGGCCGTTGCGTCCCCCAGGGACGGGCTCACGTTCCAGCAGTGTCACCCGGCGCCCTGCACCAGCCAGGTGCAGGGCCGCCGACAGACCACCGAGCCCGGCGCCCACGACGACGACGTGGTCGGTCGCTCCGGTGACGGTTCTCATCGGTGGCTCCTCGATCCCTTCGTTCGGTGCCCGGCTCAGCCGCGTCGGGCGGTGGCGGCCCCGACGAGCCCAGCGAGCACATCACGGGTGGTCTGGTCGACAGGAGCACTGTCCAACGCCCGGGTCGCCTGCGCCACCAGGGAATCGATCAGTTGCTCGACCCGGTCCAGAGCGCCGGTGTCCACGACCACCTCGCGCAGCAGCGCCACGTTGGCGGCGTCGAGCCGCGGGTCACCGAGGTGGCTGCGCAGCGCAGCCTGCTGGGCGGGGGTGGCGCGATCCATCGCGAAGGCGACGAGCATCGTCCGCTTGCCCTCCCGCAGGTCGTCCCCGGCGGGCTTGCCGGTCTGCGACGGGTCCCCGAACACGCCGAGGACGTCGTCGCGCAGCTGGAACGCCTCGCCCAGCGGCAGCCCGTAGGTCGAGTAGGCCGACAGCAGGTCCGGTGCGGCGCCGGCCAGGCTGCCGCCCAGGAGCAGCGGGTGCTCGATGGTGTACTTCGCGCTCTTGTAGCGGATCACCGTTCGGGCCCGCTCGGCCGCCTCGGCTCCCGCCCCCGCCCTGGCCTGCTCGAGCATGTCCAGGTACTGCCCACCCATGAGCTCGGTACGCATCCTGTCGAACACCGGACGACCACGCGCCAGCGTGGCGGGGTCCAGCCCGGACCCGGTCAGCAGCTCGTCGCTCCATGCCAGGCACAGGTCGCCGATGAGGATGGCGGCGGCGTCCCCGAACCGTTGCGGCGCTCCCAGCCAGGCCGCACCGCGGTGCATGTCGGCGAAGCGCCGGTGCATCGCCGGCAGCCCACGGCGGGTGTCGGAGTCGTCCATCACGTCGTCGTGGATCAGGGCGGCGGCCTGGAACAGCTCCAGCCCGGTGGCCGCTCGCACGAGGGCCTCGCCGTCGGCTCCGTCGGCGGGGCCCCCCGCGCCGCGCCACCCCCAGTAGCAGAACGCCGGACGCAGCCGCTTGCCACCACGGGTGAGGTCGGCGACCGCGTCCACCAGGGGCCGCAGGTCCGGGCTCACCTCGGCCAGCAGGGACGCCTGGTGGGCCAGCACGTCGTCGAGCACCTTCTGGACGCGGCTGCGCACATCCTCTTCGTCGAGCGGGTTGACCACCGGAACGAGGGTAGGCGAGCGCGCCACGCCACCTGTGCTGCAGGTGTCGCCGTACCCTTGAGGGGTGCCTTCCCGACAGACCGCGAACCGCGCCCCCGCGCGAAGGGTGAGCATTCGCGAACGGCTGGCCCAACCCGGCCCCACGTTCTCCTTCGAGTTCTTCCCGCCCAAGACCGATGCGGGTGAGCAGGCGTTGTGGCAGGCGATCCGGGAGCTGGAGCCGCTGCGACCCGGGTTCGTCTCGGTGACCTACGGGGCTGGTGGCTCCACTCGCGACCGCACGGTGCGGTTGACGCGCAGGATCGCCGAGGAGACCACGCTCACCCCGATGGCACACCTGACCTGCGTCGGCAGCAGCCGAGCCGAGCTGGCCTCGGTCCTCGGGCAGTACGCCGATGCGGGGATCCACAGCGTGCTCGCGCTGCGGGGCGACCCGCCCGGGGCACCCGGCGCGTCCTTCACCGCGCACCCGGAGGGCCTGCGCTACGCCAGCGAGCTCGTCGAGCTGGTCCGGTCCCTGGGTGCCTTCGAGGTGGGGGTCGCTGCTTTCCCTGAGGGTCATCCCGAGGCTGCTGACCTCGACCACGATGCCCGGGTGCTCATGGCGAAGGCGGACGCCGGTGCCGACTTCGCGATCACGCAGTTCTTCTTCCAGGCCGAGGACTACCTCCGGCTGGTCGAGCGGGTCCGTGGGCTCGGCTGCGACCTGCCGATCGTTCCCGGGATCATGCCGGTGACGAACGTGTCGCAGATCCGCCGGTTCGCCGAGCTGTCGGGCGCCGCGTTCCCGGCCGATCTTGCCCAGAGGCTCCAGGCGGTGGCGGACGACCCGGCGGCGGTGCGGGCCATCGGTGTCGAGGTGGCCACCGCGCTCGCCGTGCGTCTGCTCGCCGAGGGCGCCCCGGGGCTGCACTTCTACACGCTCAACCGGTCGACTGCCACGCGCGAGGTTCACGCCGCACTCACCTGAGGGGGTCGGATGACGACGGTCGAGAGCGTCACGGTGACCGGCCGAGGCGCCGTGCGCACCAGCCCGGACACCCTCGCAGCCGAACTCATGGTTGCCGCGCACGATCTGTCCGTCGAGGCCGCGCTGGGTACCGCCAACGCGGCCATGCAGGCGATGCAGCAGGCGCTGCTGGAGGCAGGGGTGCCGGCCGGCGACATCGCGACCAGCAGCCTGGCCATCCGACCGGACTACGACCACCAGGGCCGGGTGCTGCGCAGCCACGAGGTCGTCCACGGGCTGACGGTGACGCTGCGTGACCTCACCGGAGCCGGGCGGCTCCTCGCGGCGGCGATCACTGCCGGTGGGGACAGCGCTAGGGTCGACGGGATCCGGCTGGGGCGCGACGATGACGAGGCGGCGCTGGCCGCAGCCCGCGAAGCCGCGATCGCGGACGCGCGCCTTCGTGCGCTCACCTACGCCACTGCCGCGGGTCGCCGGCTCGGACGCGTGCTGCGCATCAGCGAGGGCGCCGGCAACGAGCCCTCCCCGGTGCGGGGCCGCATGATGGCGGCGCAGGCCGTCGGTGAGGTCCCGCTGCAGACCGGGACCTACGAGGTCAGTGCTGTCGTGGTCGTGGAGTGGGAGCTGGCCCCCGGCGGTGGGTGATCGACATGGCTGAACGCGCCCAGGTGCTCGACCTCAGCGGCTACCTGGAGCGATGGTCGGCGCTGCACGGCTACGACCCGTCCGACTCGACCCTCATCCGGACCTGGCTGACCCTGTCCTACACCCTGGGTCGGCCGTTCGCGGTGCTTCGGGTGCCACCCGATCTGGTCACCCTGATCGGTGGCGCGGTGTCGGCGGTCGTCGTGTGGCTGTGCTCCCTCGGCGGGCGATGGCTGGTGGTCGCCGCGTTCGTGGTGGCCCTCAGTGGGGTGCTGGACAGCCTGGACGGTGCGGTCGCCGTGATCTCCGGGCGCACCACCCGGTGGGGGTACGTGCTGGACTCCCTGGTGGACCGGGTCTCCGACGCGCTCTACCTGGTCGCCTTCTGGGTGGTCGGTGCGCCGGGGTGGCTGTGTGTGCTGGGGGGTGCGCTGATGGGGCTGCACGAGTACGCCAGGGCACGCGCCGGCAACGCCGGCATGGGTGAGATCGGCGTGATCACCGTATGGGAGCGTCCGACGCGCATCATCTTGACCGCGTTGGTCCTGCTCGCCGGCGGCATCCACCAGGCCGACGCGAAGGCGTTGGTGACCGGTGGGGCGGCTGCCTGGGTGGTGCTCGGCGTGGTGGGGCTGATCCAGCTGCTCGTGGTCGTTCGCCGCCGTCTGAGCGCGCCGCAGTAGTTTGCTGAGTCAGGCGTCACCGATGAGGTCGGCAGTGATCTGCGCGGACAGCCCGACCAGCGGCAGCCCCCCGCCCGGGTGCGCGGATCCCCCGACGAGGAACAGCCCCGGGATCGGTGAGCGGTTGGCCGGACGCAGGAACGCCGCACGCTGCCCGTTGGAGGACGTGCCGTAGATCGCGCCGCCGGGGGCGCCGGTCTCGCGCTCGAGGTCGGCCGGGGTGCGCACGACGCGCCAGAGCAGGCGATCCCGGACCTCCACGCCGCGTCGTGCCATGACCGCCAGAACCTGGTCGGCGTACCGCTCGGCGACCCCGTCGGCGGTCCAGTCGATCGCGCCGGGCTGGTGCCGCGGGTCGAGCGGGTCGCGCTGGCGTGGGGCGTTGACCAGGACGAACCACGCCTCCCCGTCGTCCGGACGCATCTGCGGGTCGTCGGGGTTGCAGATGTAGACCGCAGGGTCCGGGACGGCTCGCGCGGGCCGACGTGAGGTCCCGAACAGCGAGTCGAACTCGTCGTCGTAGTCGGCGGGGAACAGCACGGTGTGGTGCGCCATGCCAGGGGTGCGCCCGCGGACGGCCAGCAGCAGGCTGACGCCGGAGAACGACAGCCCCGCCTTGCCGATCGCGCCCACGACCTGCGCGGCGGCCCGGTGCCGGACGAGCTGTCCGTACAGGTGGTGAGCGTCGCAGTTGGCCACGACCACGTCGGCGGGGACGGTCTCGCCGTCCTCGAGACGGACGCCGGCGGCCCTGCCGTTCTCGAGCAGCACCTCGGTGACCGGTGCGTTGGTGCGCAGCGTGGCTCCGCGCAGCTCGACCCGGTCGGCCAGCGCCTCGCCGAGCCGGCGCAGCCCGCCAGGGACGTGCCAGGCTCCGAAGGTCTGCTCCACGTACGGGATGGTCGACAGCACGCCGGGGGCTCGGCGGGGGTCCGAACCGGAGTACGTGGCGTAGCGCTCGAGCATCATCTGAAGGTGCGGGTCACGCAGGTACTGGCGGCCGATGCCGCGCAGGGTCTGCCACGGCGCGACCGCCCGGACGTGGTCGAGGTTGCGCGCGAGCCGAGCCAGGGTGCGCGCTCCCTCGATCGGCGCCTCCAGGAACGGCCCGCGGGTGATCTCCCAGATGAGGCCGGCCCGCTCGAGCATGGCCGCCCACTGGTCGCCGGCCCCGTCGCCGAAGGCGACGTCCAGTGCCCGGCGGGTACCTGCGCGGGAGGCGTTGGGCAGCCTGACCTCGGCACCGTCGGCGAACCGGTAGTGGAACGCGGGGTCGACGGGCACGAGGTCGAGCTCCCGCTCGAGCGGGCGCCCGGACTTGCGGAACGTGTCGCGATACACCGCCGGCAGCGTGAGCAGCGACGGCCCGGTGTCGAAGACGAAGCCGTCGCGCGCGTAGCGGCCGAGCTTGCCTCCGATGGTGCCGGCCTTCTCGAGCACGCTGACCTGGTGACCCCGTTTGGCCAGCCGTGCCGACACGGCCAGACCACCCATCCCGGCGCCGATCACCACCACGCGAGCCATCTCGGGGCCGAGGGTACGGACCTCGGGCGCTCAGCGGACGGGGCGCCCCTTCCAGGTCAGCGCACCGGCTCGACGACGACGCCACGACCGTGCGACCAGGTAGCCCAGCAGCACGATGGACACCGGATGGGCCAGCACGTCGGGCAGCACCGGCTGGCCGGTGGTGCGGGCGACCAGCGTGCGCCCGACCACGCCCGCGCCGTAGCCGACCCAGCCCACCGGCGACCCGACCAGCAGCGCCGAGGCCAGCGGGGCCACGTAGGCCAGTCCGAGCACTCCTGTCACGGCAGCGGACCCAGCGGGCCCGCCGAACGCGCTCCACAAGGACTTCGTGTAGCCCTCCACCAGGTCCTCCCACGAGTCGTACATCCGGCAGGCGGAGTGCGTGGACCCGTCCGCGGCGACACCGCGTCCCCCGGCGCGCTTGACCGCCCGCAGCAGCTCGACGTCGTCCAGCACCGCCTGCGCGACCGCGGTGTGGCCCCCGACGGCCTGATAGGCCAGCCGGTCGACGACGAAGAACTGCCCGGTCGCGGCGGCCAGTGACGGGCGCGCGGACCGCTCGGCGATGCCCAGCGGCAGCGTCGTCAGCCATGACCACTCGATCAGCGGCTGGACGAGGCGGGGTCCGAGGCCGTCGGCCAGCTGGCGGGGGTAGGGCGAGATCACGTCCAGGCCGCTGGTGCGAAGCAGCCGCACGGCAGCGGCCACGGCGTGCGGGGCGAACGTCACGTCGGCGTCGGTGAAGCACAGCACCGACCCGCTGGCCTGCTGCGCAAGCTGGTGGCAGGCGTGCGGCTTGCCCAGCCACCCGTCCGGGAGCGGCGCGCCGGTCAGCACCCGCAGCCGCCGGTCTCCCTCGGCCAGGTCACGGACGAGGTCGGCGGTCCCGTCGGTGGACCCGTCGTCCAGCACGAGGACCTCCAGGGCGGGCAGGCCCTGCTGGGCCAGCAGCGAGACGACGGTGGGTGTGATCCGATGGGCCTCGTTACGTGCCGGCACGAGCACCGAGACGCGTTCGTCGACGGCGCCGGGGTTGGCGGGCAGGCGGCGGACGCGGCGCACGTTGACCGCCGTGTGCGCGGTGAGGCCCAGCGCGAGGATCGTGCCGAGGACACCGGCGAGTCGCAGTGCTGCCGCCGCCCGCCAGTGGGTCATGACCCAGTCGCGTCGGGGTGCGCAGCGACCGCGGCGGCTGAGCGCAGGTCGCCGAGCAGCAGCCGCAGGTACGGGAGGACGGTCAGTCCCATGAGGACGGCCAGCCAGGCTGCCGCGGCGGGACGGCCCAGGAAGACCGCGTTGGCCAGCACCGAGGACAGGTAGGTCCAGGTGAGCACCGCAGCCGGGACGAGGTCGGCGGGCAGCCGTCCGGGGTCGGGCAGCGCCTGGGTCCGCCCGACGACGTGGCTGATGAGCCGGATGGCCAGCATCATGACGATCGCGGTGCCCAGCCATCCGGCGTAGTTGGACAACGGGATGCCCGGGATGCCGGGCAGGGCTGGAGTGGGGTCGTCCCAGGTCCAGTAGCCGGCCTCGACCATCTGCGGGTCGACGAACAGGTCCCAGGCGGCCAGCGTCCACGCCCCGGCCAGCCAGCCCCACCGGCCTCCGCCGAGCGCCTGGCCGGCGAGGTAGGACGGGTAGGCCATCCACAGCCAGGCCAGCGGGATGAGCAGCGGCACGTCGGCCACCTCGGCCCCGAGGGTGCCGGTGTAGGAGTAGGCGCCGAACGGGACCCCGGTGGCTGTGCCCACCGCCTCGACGACCAGCGCCAGTCCGGCGACGGCGACGGCCATGGCCGCGCCCCAGCGCGCCCCTCGCACGGCGACGGCGTGGACGACGCCGGCACCGGCGAACACCACGACAGAGGCGAGGGTGGCCAGCCGTCGCGGCTCGTCGGGGACCAGGACGTAGGCGATCTGCAGCAGCACACCGGAGGCGGCCAGGGCGGCTGCTGCCCGCAGCGTCCACATGGTTGCGGTGGGCCGGGGCCCGGGGGAGGCGGCGGTCGGGTCGAGCGTCGCGTCCCGTCCTGCCACGGCAGCCACTGTAGAGATCGCGAGCCGCAGCGCCGTCACGCCCCGACGTCGGCTGGAGTACCGCCGGTCAGGCGCAGGAGCTCGTCGAACGTCGTCGGGAACACCGTGGCGGGGTGGCCGGCGGCTGCCCAGACTGTCGCGTGGTCGGCGAGCCAGGTGTCGACCAGGGTCGGGATCGGACGCGGGTGCCCGACGGGCGCGACCCCACCGATGGGCTGCCCGGTGTGCTCCCTCACGAACGAGGCGCCGGCGCGGCGGACGATCGCGCAACCCAGGAGGGAGGCGACCAGGTCGGTGTCCACCTGATGGGCGCCGCTGGTGAGCACCAGCACGGGGGCGTCGTCGGCGTCGAAGACCAGGCTGTTGGCGATGGCCCCCACCGAGCACCCGAGCGCAGCGGCCGCGGCGGTGGCCGTCCGGACCGGTCCCGGCAGGGCGACGACCTGTCCGCTCACCCCGGCTGCGGCAAGGACCGCGGTGACCGTCGTGACGTTGCGATGATCGTGCGGCACGACGCCAGCGTAGGTGTGCACAGGTGGGGGATGAGGGGTTGACGGCCCGGCGGGAGAGCGCTTAACTTGACCTGTTCGAACACGTGTTCGAACGTGGCTCCGGTGGTGTCGCGACCACCGGTGTGCAGGCCTCGTCGGGGTGCGGACTCGACCCCGCACCCGGACGGGGTGTCTTCCCCCTGCGTGACCGTTCGACGACGCCTGCGGTGAAGGGACTCAGCCATGCGCCACTACGCCGAGCCGGTCGAGGTCCGACCCGGCCGAGTGGGGGGCATCGAGGGCCCGGAGCAGTTCCTGTGGCGTCGGCGGCTCTACCTGGTCCGGGACGTCCTGGCCTACTGGGTGGAGTCCGGCAGCTGGTGGCGCGCCGGTGGCGCGGGCTTCCCCGAGCGGCAGGTGTGGCGGGTCGAGGCCGGACGAGGACAGGGCCAGGGCCGGGTGATCGTCGACCTGGCGCTCGAGCCCGAGCCCGAGCCCGGGGCCGGCCGTTGGCTGCTGCTGCGCACCTATGACTGAGATCGGCTGACGAGCGACACGAGCGATCGACACCGAACGATCGACGACGAAGGAGGACAGATGAGCACACGTGTCGGGGTGGGAGCCATGGACCTGCTCACCCATGCCCACACTTGTCTGCAGGAGGCCGCTGTGGCGGTCCGCCCGACGGACCGCTACGCCGCGGCCCACCTTGCCGCGCTCCGTACGGCGGCAGCGGTGCTGGCCGCCCGGGCCGAGAGGGAGCCAGCGGGGCGGCGCCGACCGCGCAACGCCTGGGTGCTGCTCGCCCGCGTGGCGCCCGAGCTGGAGGAGTGGGCCGCCTTCTTCGCCGCAGGGGCGAGCAAACGGACGGCCGCCGAGGCCGGCATCGCCGCAGCCGTGACCGCTCGGGAGGCCGACGACCTGCTGCGAGACGCCGAGGTCTTCCTGGGGGTCGCCACCCGGATGCTCGGGCTCCCGCACCACCCTCCGCTGCCGGGGGTCGCGGCCCCCCTGCGTGCCGGCTAGCGGCGGCACCTCGCCATGAGTGCCAGCGACCCCTTCGTCCACCTGCACGTGGCCTCCGGCTACTCCCTGCGCCACGGAGCCTCCCATCCGCACCTGCTGGTGCAGCGCGCCGCCGACCACGGCATGGACGCCCTCGCCCTCACCGACCGCGACGGCGTGTACGGCGCGGTCCGGTTCGCGCTGGCCTGCCGGTCGGCCGGCATCGCGCCGATCCTCGGAGTCGACCTCGCGGTGCAGGGCCCGGTCACCGAGGAGCCCGGGGGATCAGCCCGCCGCCGCACCCCGGTGCGCGGCGGCGTGGAGGTCGACCGGCGGCTGACCCGGGTGACGGTGCTGGCCGAGGGACGCCGCGGGTGGGCCGCGCTGTGCCGGCTGGTCTCAGCCGCCCACGCCGGTGGGCCTCTCTCGGACGGCACCGGCCTGGACGGCACCGGGGAGCAGCGGCGTCGGGAGCCGGCGGTCACTGCCACGCAGATCGCCGGCGCCATGACCGGTGGCTCGCTCGGCCTGCTGCTCGGCCCGCAGTCCGACGTCGGACGGGCGTTGGCGCGCCACCGACCCGACCTCGCCGGGCACGCCCTGGAGGCCTGGCAGAGCATCGTCGGCGCCAGCGACCTGGTACTGGAGGCGGTCTCCCACCGGGCCCGCGGCGATCGACTGGCGCCGGGCAGCACCCGCCACGCAGCCCAGATGCTCGGGCTGGGTCGGGAGCGTCGCCTGCCGGTCGTGCTGAGCAACCTGGTCCGCTACGCCGACTCCTGCGACGCCCCGGTGGTCGACGTGCTCGATGCCGCCCGCCGCCTCGTCCCGCTGCACCCGCGCCATCTCGACCGGGTCAACGCCGAGGGCTACCTCAAGAGCGGCAAGGAGATGCGCGAGATCGCCGAGGACGTGGTCCGGGCGCGCGGTGGCGGACGGTCCGAGGTGACCCGGCTGCTCACCGACACCCGCCGGGTCGCCGAGCGGTTCATGCTCGACCCTCGTGCGGACCTCGGGATCGGGGAGATCCACTTCCCCGAGCACGACCTGCTGCGCCAGCTCACCGGTGGCGGATCTGCCGATGGTGCGCCCCCGCTCGGCGAGGACGGGTCGGCCGCCGGGATGCTGCGGGCCCGGTGCCAGGCCGGGCTCGACCGCCGGTACGGTCCGCGTCCGGGGCAGCAGGTGATCGACCGGCTGACCGACGAGCTCGATGTCATCGCCCGGCTGGGGTACGCCGCGTACTTCCTCACTGTCGCCGAGGTCTGTGACCTCGTCCGCGACATGGGGGTGCGGGCCGCGGCCCGCGGCTCCGGGGCAGGCAGCCTGGTGTGCTACCTGCTCGGCATCTCCGGGGTCGACCCCATCGAGCACGGGCTGCTCATGGAGCGCTTCCTGTCCCCGCTGCGCCAGGCCCTGCCCGACATCGACGTCGACGTCGAGTCCGCCCGCCGGCTGGAGGTCTACCAGCGCATCTTCGACCGTTTCGGCACCGAGCGGGTCGCCTGCGTGTCGATGATGGACACCTACCGGGTGCGTCACGCCATCCGCGACGTCGGGGCTGCGCTCGGCCTGCCGCCGGGGGAGGTCGACGCGGTGGCCAAGGCGTTCCCGCACATCCGGGCCCGCGACGCCCGGCTGGCGCTCACCGAGCTGCCCGAGCTGCGGGCCAGCCGGCTCGGCGAGGCGTTGCAGGCCGGACAGCTCGACGTCTGGCTGTCGCTGGCTGAGAAGCTGGACGGGCTGCCCCGGCACGTGGCCCTGCATCCCTGCGGGGTGATCCTGTCCGACCCGACACTGCTCGACCGCACCCCGACCGAGCCCAGCCTGGCCGGGTTCGGCATGAGCCAGTTCGACAAGGACGACGTGGAGAACCTCGGGCTGCTCAAGCTCGACGTGCTCGGCATCCGCATGCAGTCGGCGATGGCCCACGCCGTGGACGAGGTGCAGCGGGTGGACGGGACCACCGTCGATCTGGACGACCGGGAGCAGGTCCCGCTGGACGACCCGGACACCTTCGGGCTCATCCAGTCCACCCGAACCCTGGGCTGCTTCCAGATCGAGTCGCCCGGGCAGCGGGAGCTGATCGGCAAGTTCGCCCCGCAGACCTTCTCCGACATCATCATCGACATCTCGCTGTTTCGCCCCGGGCCGGTCAAGAGCGACATGGTCACCCCGTTCCTGCAGGCCCGACAGGGCTGGCAGGCCCCGGAGTACCTGCACCCCGACCTGGAGCCGGTGCTGCGCGAGACCTGCGGGGTGGTGGTCTTCCACGAGCAGGTGCTGGCGATCATCGCCACCATCACCGGGTGCAGCCTGGCCGAGGCGGACGAGGCCCGCCGCGCCCTGGGGGACATCGAGGGCAAGCACGAGGTGCGGGCGTGGCTGCCGTCGGCCGCCCGGGCCCGCGGGTACGACCCGGCCACCGTCGCGCGGGTGTGGGAGGTGCTCGAGGCGTTCGCGTCCTTCGGCTTCTGCAAGGCCCATGCCGCGGCCTTCGCCCTGCCCACCTACCAGTCGGCCTGGCTCAAGACCCATCACACCGCTGCCTTCCTGGCCGGAGTTCTCACCCACGACCCCGGGATGTACCCCAAGAGGCTCATCCTCGAGGACGCCCGCGCGTTCGGGATCGCCGTGCTGTCCCTGGACGTCAACCTGTCCGACGCGGTGTACCGCATCGAACGGATGGGTGTCGGCGACGAGCCGCCACCCGGCATCCTCGGCGAGCCCCCTCGTCAGCCCCCGCCGGACGGGCTGCCCGACGCCCGCGCCTACGGCATCCGGCTCTCGCTGTCCGACGTGGCCGGGATCAGCGAGGAGGAGGTCCAGCGGATCGTCACAGGCCGTCCGTTCCACTCCCTCACCGACTTCTGGTACCGCGCCCAGGTGTCCCGTCCCGTGGTCGAGCGGCTGGTCATGGCCGGCGCGTTCGACGGCATCTACGGCCTGGGCTCCACCCTGAGCATCCGGCGCCGTAGCCAGGTGACCCGTCGTGACCTGCTGCTCCAGCTGGCCGACCTCGACGGGGTGCAGGGGCGTCGCTCCAGGGGTCGCCGATCCGTCCCGCGCACCGACCAGCTGACCCTCGACCTCGACACCGACGAGGCCGCGGGTGGGTCGGGGCTGCCGGAGATGACCAGCGGGGAGCGGGTCAGGGCCGAGCTGGAGATCCTCGGGCTGGACGCCAGCCGCCACGTCGTGGACTTCTACTCCGGTTTCCTGCACGAGATGGGCGTCACCCGGTCAGTCGACCTGCTCCGGCGGCGCAGCAAGGCCGACCTGCTGGTCGCCGGGGTGAAGGTCGCCACCCAGACCCCACCGATCCGGTCCGGGCGGCGAGTCATCTTCCTCACCCTCGACGACGGCACCGGACCGGTGGACGCCACCTTCTTCGACGATGCCCAGGGGCCGTACGCGGCGACCCTGTTCCACTCCTGGCTGCTCGTGGTGCGCGGTGAGCTGCGCCGCACCGGGCCACGGGGGGTGTCGCTGCGTGCCACCGGGTGCTGGGAGCTGACTGCCCTGCACCAGGCATGGCGGGACGGTGGCATGCCGGCGGTCCACGCCCTGATGGCCCAGAGCGCCGACCACAGCCAGCGAGCGGTCGCCGAGATGGCCGCCAGCCGGTCCAGCCGTCCCGTCATGGCCGACGTCCCCCGGTCCGGGCCGGACGACCAGACCGGCGGCTCGACGGCCGGCGGGATGGGACGACGTCGGGTGCTGGTCCACCCCAGCGGGTTCCGGCAGTCGCCCTACGCCGACATCAAGCCCGCCGGCGGCGACGTCTCCGGTGCCCCACGCAAGCTGTGGCACACCAGCCAGGGGAGCTCCGGACGATGAGACCACCACCGGCGCGGGACCGTCCGTGGTTCACCGGTGAGGACGCCTGCACCGTCCTGCACGTCGACATGGACGCCTTCTACGTCTCGGTCGAGCTGCGGGAGCGCCCGGACCTGCGGGGCGTCCCGCTGATCGTCGGCGGGGACGGGCGGGGGGTGGTGCTCTCGGCCAGCTACGAGGCACGCAGGCGCGGCATCCAGTCGGGCATGCCCACCAGTCGGGCCCGACGCCTGGTGCCCGACCTCACCGTGATCCGGCCACGGTTCGACCGGTACACGGAGGTGTCAGCCGGGGTGATGGAGATCTTCCGGTCCCTCACCCCATTCGTCGAACCTGTCTCGCTGGACGAGGCGTTCCTCGACGTCAGCGGTGCGCGCCGCCGGCTCGGATCGCCCCGCCAGGTCGCCGAGCTCATCCGCGCCCGGGTGGCCGACGAGCAGGGCATCTGCTGCACGGTCGGGGGGGCCGCCACCACCTCCCTGGCCAAGATCGCCTCTGCCCAGGGCAAGCCCGACGGGCTGCTGCTGGTCCCGCCCGAACAGGTGGTCTCCTTCCTGCACCCGCTGCCGGTCGGCGCGTTGTGGGGGGTGGGGGAGCAGACCGGGACCCGGCTGAGCCGGCTCGGCCTCACCACGGTCGGTGACATCGCTCGGGTCCCGGTCGCCACCCTGGTGCGGGCCTTCGGGCCGGCCCAGGCGCACCATCTGGCCGACATGAGCTGGGGGAGGACCACACACCCGGTAGCCGCGCACGTCGAGCCGGCGGAGCGGTCGATCGGCTCCCAGCGCACATTCGCCCACGACCTCGACGACGACGCCACCATGCGACGCGAGCTGCTGCGCATCGCGGTGCATGTCGCCGCCCGGCTGCGCGCGGGACGGGAGAGAGGTCGCACCGTCGTCCTCACCGTCCGGTTCGCTGACTTCAGCACCCTGACCCGTTCCCGGACGTTGCGCGACCCCACCGACATCGCTCCGGAGATCCATGCCGCCGCCTGCTCGTCCCTGGACACCCTCGGGCTGCAGCGAGCCCGGGTGCGCCTGCTGGGCATCCGGGTGAGCGGCCTGCTGCCCGCGCAGCGCAGCACCCGCCAGCTTGTCCTGGGAAGCCGGGACCACGGTTGGACGGAGGCGGAGCAGGCGATCGACCGGGCAGTCCACCGGTTCGGCCCCGGGGCGGTACGCCCGGCAGCCCTGGTGCCGGAGCAGGTGCCGGAGCGGGTGCCGGAGCCGGTGCCGGAGCCGGTGCCGGAGCGCAGTTCACGAATCGTTATCCCCCGGACGCGATGAGATTGGCTCCTCGGGTTTCGCCGCGGACGAACGCTGCCTATCCTGGGCCCACAGACCCCGCAGGTTGACACCGTCGACCGGCACGACGAGTGGAGGTACCGATGCCTCTCTCGGAGAACGAGCAGCGGATGCTCGAGCAGATGGAGCGCGCCCTCTACGCGGAGGACCCCAAGTTCGCGACCCAGCTGCGCGGCTCGGACGCACGGACGTTCTACCGCAAGCGGCTCGTCCTGGCCGGGGTGGGCTTCGCCCTCGGGATCATCGGCCTCATGGGCGGCGCGATCGCCAACATCCCCGTCGTGGCCGTCGTCGGGTTCCTCCTCATGCTCGGGTCGGCTTGGCTGGGCATCAGCAGCTGGCGGCGCATCCCCGCTCCCGGCGAGATCGGCAACTTCCCTCCTGCTGCCCGCGGAGCCAAGGGCAAGCGGAACAACTCGGGCTTCATGACCCGCGTGGAGGACCGCTGGCGCCGGCGGCGCGACGAGATGGGCCGCTGACCCCTCCTTCAGGAACCACGCGTCACGCGCACACGCCGGATATCTCAGAGCGGGTTCGTCACAGCAGCGTGCGGCGGCGCAGGAGACGGCGCACGGGCGCCGGCCACAGCCGGGCGCGCCAGCGGGTGGCCCGTGAGGTCTGTTGCTCCAGCGCTGTCCTGACGGCTGCAGCGTCCTCGCGCAGTCCCGCCACGGCCTGCGCGTGGGCGGCGTAGCGGGCGCGCTCGGTGGCCTGCGCCACCGACCGCAGGCGGGCCGTGACCTCGGGTGGGAGGTCGGCGGACTCGCTCAGCGTCGCCGCGGCCGCTCGGATCGTCTCGTGCGTCCGCGGCTCGAGCCCCACCTCCAGGGCGCTGTCGGTGACGTCCGCCCAGGCAGCCTCCGCCTGACGGACCGGGTCCTCTCCAGCGCTGCGCCAGCGGCGGCGTCGGATCAGGACCCCCACCAGCAGCGGGCCGAGCGCGAGCAGCACGAGGCCGACCACCACGCCGAGCACCGGGAGCGGACTGGGGCGCGACGCCGCCCCGCCTCCCTCGATCAGCTGCTCGTCCAGGGCAGCGACCGGCCGGTTGGACTCGTCCTGCGCGTCGGCGCCGTCCACCGGGTCCCTCAGCGACCCCGGGATCTGCGCATCGGTGGCTCCCGCGACGGTGTATGCCGGCGGTGACCCGGTCCGCGAGCCCGGGGTGGGCTCGAAGCGCACCCACCCCACGCCGGAGAAGAACAGCTCCGGCCAGGCGTGGGCGTCCTGGGCGCGGATCACCCAGAAGCCTGGCTGCTGCTCCTCGCCGCGCAGGTACCCGACCGCCACCCGGGCCGGGATGCCCAGGGACCGGGCCATGATCGCCATCGTGGCGGCGAACTGCTCGCAGTAGCCACGTCGTTGCGTGAGGAAGGCCTCGAGGTCGTCCGAGCCGTTGCCGGGGTCCACGTCGAGGTCGTACTCGAAGCCCCCCTCGGTGCGGAACCAGGTCTGCAGGGCGACCGCCCGCTCGTAGCTGTCCCCGGCGTCCGCGGTGACCTCCCGGGCGAGCTCACGCACGATCTCCGCGGTGTCGCTGGGCAGGTCGACCAGGTCCTCGACCTCCCCCGGCAGGGGTGGCAGCCCGCTGAGCTGCTCCTGCGTGGGGAGCACCTCCAGCGCGGTCACGTCGTAACGCAGCCCCTGGGTGCTGCGGTCGGTGGACACCACGTCCAGGGTGTTGGCGTCGTAGCGCCAGTCACCGGCTGCCGCGCTCACTTCCTGGGCCGGGTAGGGCAGCGGCAGCCACTGCGACTCCAGGCTGTCGGTGACCTCGACCTGGTAGGTGACCTCGTTGCGGGCGACGTCCGAGGACAGCCCCGGCGGACTCGGCAGGCCCGCGGAGACGCCGTTCTCCTGCGGGACGGGACGATCGGACGTGCGCCACACCGTGCCGTCGTAGATGTCCAGGGTGAGCAGGCGCAGGTAGTCCGGCTGGGAGGTGGAGGTGGTGAACCGGATGACGTCGACGTCCTCCGGCAGCACCAGGTCGCGTCGCAGGTCGACGATCGGGTTCTCGGTCCGGATGGTCTGTCCACCGCCGTCCCCCGATCCGCCCTGTCCGCTCAGCAGCGCCACGCCGCCCTGGGGCAGCAGGGCGGCGCCGGCCACCGCGACTGCCAGGGCGCCCAGGGCCAGCGGCCAGCCGGCGGCCGCCAGACCGTTCGCCGGCGACCCCGACGACGAGCCGGGGGTGGTCGCCGACCCCAGAGGTCGGCCCCACTGCTCGGCTCGCACCCTCCCGTCGACGGCCAGCAGGGCCAGGTAGCCGGCGGCGGCCGCCACGAACGCCCACGCCGACGGGCCGGTCGGGCTGGTGAGCATCGCGACGGCGTGCACGATCACCAGCGGGACGGCGGCCAGCGGAGCCACCCGGGCCGTCACCGCCAGCGCGTCCACCGCCCACGCCGTCATCCCGACCCCGGCGACGACCAGCAGCAGGATCCCGTCGTCCAGGGGCACCGGAGCCTGGTAGCCGCGCACGGACTCCAGTCCGAGCAGGAAGGTCTCGACGAGCCGACCCGCCCACGCCCGCGAGGGCAGGAACCCGAGTCGGGCGACGTCGGAGGCAACCAGATGCCCCACCCAGAGCGCGAGCGCCAGTCCTTGGGTGGCCACCACCGCCCACGCGGGGACGCGCAGCGCCCGCAACCCGGCCCCGACACCGGCGACCAGCCCGACGGCGACCACCGTGACGCTGACCCAGCCCCTGTCGGCGAGCACCGGGTACAGGCCCGCGGCGGCAAGAAGGGCGGCGACGGCGCCGGCCAGCGCCAGCCGGGCGGCGCCGCTCACGAGGCCACCGCCCCGGGCATCGTCCAGCGGGCGTCTGCCTCCGGCGAGGCGTCGCCGGCGCCACGCTCACCGAGGCCGGCCCACGCCGTGGCGATGTCGGCCGGCGTCGGGGGTGCGGCGTCGACCACCACGACCCGCCAGCCGGACCTCCTCAGGGTCGGCGCGGCCGACGACGGCGGCAGGAGAGGTCCGGGCGCTGCTGCTGCCCCCCAGGCCGCGCCGTCGAGCAGGACCGCCAGCGCGGCGGAGGTGTCGTGACGCAGCCGCGCCATGGTGGCCGCCTCGTCCGGGGTCATCCGACCCAGCACGGCGACCAGCAGTCCGCTGGACGTGCCCGCGCCGTGCAGCAGCGACCGTACCCGCCCCAGCGACGCCGATGGTGAGACGTCCACGGTCGCCAGTGCCTCCAGCAGGACACCCTCGGCCGACCCAGGTCCCTCGCTGCGGTCCTGCCACGCCGTGCTGGTCGCCCCGCCCTCGTCGGTGACCAGTCGCACCGCGTACCCGCGCGCGAGCAGGTGCGTCCCGATCGACGCCGCCGCCTCGACCGCCCACTCCAGCGAGGAGGTCTGCGGGGTCCGCCGGCCGTGCGGAGGGATGACATGAGCGACGGCCCTGTTGTCCAGCAGCAGGGTGGCGCGGCTCTGCCAGGGCTGCTCCTCGCGTCGCACCATCAGCTGGGAGTGCCGGGCGGTGGCCCGCCAGTGCACCCGCCGGCGGTCGTCCCCACGCTGGTAGGGCCGGACCGTGACGTCCTCCTCCCCGGCGGCCGCGATCGACCTCGGCCGGGACTCCCCGCTCCCGCTCCACTCACCCGGTATGCGGATGGTCGGCAGCGCGACCACCGTCGGCGTCACCACCAGCGTCGTCGGCTCCGCCACCTCGCGCGTGGTGCTCACCAGGCCGAAGGGGTCCGCGACGATGACCCTGAGCGGCCCGACCTCGAGCAGGCCCCGGTTGCGCGGGCGCAGCCGGTAGGTGACCCGGCGGTGCCAGCGGGGACCGCCGCGGTCGATGACGAACCGTGGTCGGTTGACCCCGGCGCCGGGCACGGTGTCCTCGAGCCGGAGCATCCCGGACGGGACGAACGTCGTGGAATCCAGGTCGAGGTGCACGGTCGTCTCGCAGTCGACCGGCACCCGGCGGGGCTCGACGGTGCGCGTGGCCCGCAACCCCAGCCGGGTCCGGGCCACTGCGAGCACGCTGAGCGCGATCAGCCCCAGGAGCAGCAGCCCGATCCGCTGCCATCCGTCCCCGCCGCCGACCAGGCCTACCGCGAGGCAGACCAGGCCGGCGACGCCGAACAGCTGCCCTCGCCGGGTCAGGCCACGGCGCCCCGGGCCCGGCGCCGTGCCGGTCGTGGGTGGTTCGCTACTCATCGGCTGGCGTCCTAGCCTCGTGCGGGCTCCGGCCCCGGTGCCGGCAGCAGCCGCACGAGCTCGGCGACCACCTCCGCGCAGGAGCGGCGCGCGATCTGTGCCTCGGCGGTCAGCAGCAGCCGGTGAGCCAGGACCGGTACCGCGAGAGCCTGGACGTCATCGGGCAGCACGAAGTCCCGGCCGTCGACTGCGGCTCGGGCTCGCGCCGCCCGGACGAGGTGGATGGTCGCCCGCGGTGAACCACCGAGCCTGAGGTCGGGCGAGGTGCGGGTGGATGCGACGAGGTCGACGACGTACCTCTTGACCGAGGGCGCCACGTAGACCGAGCGGACGGCCTCGATCCAGCCGGAGACCTCCTCGGCAGTGGCCACCGACTGCTGGGCGGCCAGCGACGACTCCCCGGCCTGTGTGTCGATCATGGCCATCTCGTCGGCCCGGGCGGGGTAGCCGATCGCGGTCTGCACCATGAACCGGTCGCGCTGCGCCTCGGGCAACGGGTAGGTGCCCTCCATCTCGACCGGGTTCTGCGTGGCGATCACGAGGAACGGCGAGCCCAGCGGGTACGTCGAGCCGTCCACGCTCACCTGGCCCTCCTCCATCGCCTCGAGCATGGCCGACTGGGTCTTGGGCGAGGCCCGGTTGATCTCGTCGCCGAGCACCACGTTGGCGAAGATGCCGCCGGGTCGGAACTCGAAGTCCTGGGTCTGCTGGTTGAACACGCTGACGCCGGTGACGTCGCTGGGCATGAGGTCGGGCGTGAACTGGATGCGTCGCACGGTTGCGTCGATTGACCGGGCGAGGGACTTGGCCAGCATGGTCTTGCCCACGCCTGGCACGTCCTCGATGAGCAGGTGGCCACCGGCGAGCAGCACGGTCACGGCGAGCCGGATGACCTCCGGCTTGCCCTCGATCACCGACTCCACCGAACGACACACTGCCGCAGCGCCCAGCGCGACCTCGTCGACGCCGACCGCACTGCCCGTACCCGCCTCGGTCGTGCCCGTGCCGGGCTCGGTGGCGGTCATGCCCATCGAAGCAGCCCTTCGTGACGGTGGTCGGGCGGCCGCATGCGCCCAGGCGCGCAGTCTGTCAAACCTGGGGGCGATGCACGACCCGGCGACGAGGGCCGCGACCCACACCTGGCGCGGCGACTCGTGCCGAAACGTGGACGCCAGTGGGGGGCTGTGGGCTAGAGTGGGGCGCAGTGGGGAAGCAGGGTGGCGTGACCACCCCTGTCGGGTCGAGGAGGTGGGCGGCGGTGTTCCTCGGCACGTACTCGCCCCGCCTCGACGACAAGGGCCGGATCGCCTTCCCCGCCAAGTACCGCGACGAGCTGGCTGGTGGCGTCGTGGTCACCAAGGGTCAGGAGCACTGCCTCTACGTCTTCCCCCGCGACCACTTCGCCACCCGGTTCGCCGGGCTCAGCAGTGCGCCGGTCGGTTCGAGAAAAGTGCGGGAGGCACTGCGCATGCTTGCCGCGGGTGCGCACGACGACGCCCCGGACAAGCAGGGCCGGGTGACCATCCCTGCACACCTGCGCGAGTACGCCGGTCTCGGGCGTGACGTGGTCGTCGTCGGCGCGATGTCCCGCTTGGAGATATGGGACACCGACGCCTGGGCGACCTACCAGTCGGCCAAGGAGGCGGACTTCGCCGATCTCGACGAGGAGGTGCTAGCCGACTTGTTCTGACCCGGACCGCGCGAGCGGCGAGGTCTCCCGCCCGCCCGAGAACCGTCTGACGCACCTTCCCCGGCGGCAGAAGGACGGTCGGGCAGGGGGCCTGGCCGCTCGACCCCCACCCGCCCGCCCCCCCCCCGCCCGACCCCCGCCCACCTGCCCCCCAGGAGTTCTCCGCCGATGCCGCAGCCCCGTCACACCCCGGTGATGAGCGACCGGGTGGTCGCGCTGCTGTCCCCGGCGCTGGCCGGCCCGGGTGCCGTCGTCGTCGACGGGACCGTCGGGATGGGCGGGCATGCCGCGGCCGTGCTGGAGGCCTGCCCTCAGGTGCGGCTGGTCGGCATCGACCGTGACCCCGAGGCGTTGGCGCAGGCTCAGGAGCGGCTGCAGCCCTGGGCGGACAGGGTCACCCTGGTGCGCGCGGTGTACGACGGCGTGCCCGACGTGCTGGCCTCGCTCGGGTTGCCGGCGGTGCAGGGGGTGCTGCTCGACCTCGGCGTCTCCTCGCTGCAGCTGGACGAGGCCCGGCGAGGGTTCGCCTACGCCGTCGACGCTCCACTGGACATGCGGATGGACCCTGACTCGCCGCTGACGGCCGCCGATGTGCTCAACACCTACCCGGTGGACGACCTGCGGAGGATCCTCGCCCAGTACGGCGAGGAGCGCTACGCCCGGCGCATCGCCAACGCCATCGTCGAGGAACGCGCCCGCACCCCGTTCACCACCAGCGGACGTCTCGTGGCACTGCTGCGCGAGCAGATCCCCGCCGCCTCTCGGCGCAGCGGGGGACATCCGGCCAAACGCACCTTCCAGGCCCTGAGGATCGAGGTCAACGATGAGCTGTCGACTCTGGCTGCCGCAGTGCCCGCCGCGCTGGACGCCCTGACCGTGTCCGGGCGCATCGTCGTGCTGGCCTACCACTCCCTGGAGGACCGCATCGTCAAGCGGGCCCTGGCCGCCGGAGCCGCCGATCGCACGCCGGCGGACCTGCCGGTCACCCTGCCCGGGCTCGCGCCGGTGCTCAGGCTGCTCACCCACGGGGCCGAGGTCCCCTCCCCAGCCGAGGTCCAGACCAATCCCCGGGCTGCCTCGGCCCGGCTGCGGGCCGCCGAGCGCATCGCCGAGGGCCCAGTGCCGCGCGTGGGGGCGGCGGCGTGAGCGCGGCCACCGCCGGGGCGAACGCCCGACGGTCGGTCGCGGCGCACTGGCGTGCGGCGTCGCTGCGAGTCGTGCCCACGCCCGGGCGGCGGGCCCCACGTGCGGCGTTCGTCGCCGTGGTGCTGGCCACCCTTGCCGCGGGCCTCGTCGGGCTGCTGCTGCTGACCACCAGCATGCAGCAGCGGGCCTTCGCGCTGTTCGAGCTCGAGACCGAGATCGCGGCCCTGCGCGAGGATCGCCAGCTGCTCACCGCCGAGCTGGCTGGGCAGGAGTCTCCTGCCAGGCTGGCCGAGGCGGCGGGGCTGCTGGGGATGGTGCCGAACGACACCCCCGCGTTCCTGGACCTGCAGACCGGCCGGATCCGTGGCGAGCTCGTGCCGGCTGCCTACCCTCCGGGGGGAGTGCGGTGACTCCGACACGTGCCGACGTGCGCCCCGGCCGTCCGCTGCGGGTCTCCCAGCAGCCGCGGTCATCAGGAAGCCGGCCGACGCCGCGAGGCCCGGTTCGCCAGCCTCCGCGCCGACGTCCGGCACCGCCGCGTCCGCCGCGTCGCCGGCTGCCGGCGCTGCGGCTGGCCCCAGCGCCCCGCCGACTGACCGCGGCGTTCGTGGTGCTCGCGCTGGTGTTCGCCGTCTTCGCCGCGCGCCTTGTGCAGCTGCAGGGGCTGGACGCCTCCCGCTACGCCACGCTGGCGGCCAGCGAGCGGCAGCGCACCATCCCGCTCCCGTCCATCCGGGGGACGGTGCTGGACACCAACGGCGTACCGCTGGCCACCACGGTGGACGCCGTCGATCTCATCGTGGACCAGACGCAGCTGAGCAACCCGGCGGCTACCGCCCTGCGGCTGGCCGGTCCCCTGGCCCGTGACCCCGGTGAGCTCCAGGCCGCGATGACCGGTGACGACCCCTACGTGCCGCTGCAGCGCACCGTGGACGGCCCGGTCTGGTCGACGATCCGACAGATGGCGATCAAGGGGATCTACGCCGAGCCGTCCGCGGACCGGGCCTACCCCGCAGGAACGGTCGCGGGCAGCCTGCTCGGGTTCGTCGGGGACGACGGGCAGGGCCTGGCCGGGCTCGAAGCCGCCTACGAGGACCTGCTCGCCGGGACCCAGGGGTCGTTGAGCTACGAGCGTGACAGCGCTGGTCGGGTCATCCCGCTGGCCGAGCAGGCCCGCGTCGAACCCGTGGCTGGACGCGGCCTTCGGCTGAGCGTCGACCGCGACATCCAGTGGTTCACCGAGCAGGCACTGGCGGCCAAGGTCGCCGAGGCCGAGGCCGAGTCCGGGTCGGCGATCGTCACGGACCCCAGGACCGGCGCAATCCTGGCCATGGCCACGGTGCCGGTGCTCGACCCGTCGGACCCGCAGGCCACCGCCGAGCCGGACCGAGGCAACCGGGTCGTCGAGGAGTCCTACGAGCCCGGCTCGGTGCAGAAGGTGCTGACCATGGCTGCCCTGCTCGACAGCGGCGCCGCAGATCCCGACGACGTGTTCACCGTCGGCGACGAGATCCAGCGCGGCGACCGGGTCATCGGGGACCACACCGGGCACGAGGACTGGCAGATCACCCTGTCGGGGATCCTGGCCAAGTCCAGCAACGTCGGAACGCTGCAGGCCGCGGAACGGCTGGACAAGGCCACGATGCGCGACTACCTGGTCAAGTTCGGCTACGGTCAGCCCCCCGGCCTGGGCCTGCCCGGGGAGACCTCCGGCCTGCTGCCCGAGGAGTGGTCGGACCTGCAGCGCGACACGATCTCCTTCGGCCAGGGCCTGTCGACCACGATCGTCCACCTGGCCGGCGCCTACGGCGCGATCGCCAACGGCGGGACGCGCATGCCGCCCTACCTCGTCGAGGCGGTCGTCGACCCGGACGGCACCGAGCGGCCGGTGCCACGGGACGAGCCCACCGAGGTGGTAAGTCCGCAGACCGCGGCCGAGGTGACGACGATGATGGAGGGCGTGATGGGCCCCGAGGGGACGGCGAGCAACATCTCCGTCGACGGCTACCGCCTGGCCGGCAAGACCGGCACCGCGGAGCGTGTCGACCCCGAGTGCTCCTGCTACCGCGGGTACACCGCCACCTTCGCCGGGTTCGCCCCCGCCGACGACCCCGCGCTGGTCGCTGTGGTCTCGATCCAGGACCCTCAGCGTGGACGCTACGGCGGCCAGCTCGGCGGACCGGTGTTCGCCGACATCATGTCCTTCGCGTTGCCCCGCCTCGGGGTCGCCCCCTCCGGTGCGGCCGCGCCGGAGGTGACGGTGTTCGCAGGCTGAGCGTGGCCTCCGGACTAACCTGCCCAGCGATGCCTGCTTCGTCCGCCCCGGCCCCCACCCGCCCCGAGCAGGTGGCCGCCCGCCGGCTGGACGGGCT
>CAYHHE010000023.1:0-36839 GCA_964356295.1 uncultured Actinomycetes bacterium
ACGGTGTCACGCCCCACACACATAGTCGGCTTTGCATGGTCTCGGGGCGGCGCGTTTGCGCAGGTCACGATGATCGCCCCGTGGACTATGTGTGCTGGCCGTGCACGAGCCTGCCAACGCCCAGAGCCCTACGTCATGCGCACTGGCCACTTCTCAACCGGCACCTGACCACGGACATCGCCCAGGCACGCCTCCCCGAAGCGGCCTGAGACCCCAAGACTCGAGCCGGAGCGCTACCGACCAAGGTGCCCTACCGACCAAGGTCCGCTAGCCGGCGCAGTCGCGGCAGACCGGCCTCCCGTCGCGGAAGGTAGCGAGCTGGCTGCGATGGTGGACCAGGAAGCACTCCGAGCAGGTGAACTCGTCTTCCTGCCGAGGTAGCACCTGCACCGCGAGCTCCTCGTTCGACAGGTCCGCGCCAGGAAGCTCGAGGCTCTCCGCCAGCTCGGTCTCGTCCACGTCGACGATTCCTGACTTGGGGTCGCCGCGGCGGGCTGCCTTGAGCTCCTCGATCGAGTCCTCGGCGAGGTCCTCGTCGACCTTGCGCGGGGCGTCATAGTCGGTAGCCATGTGGCGTCAGTCCTTCGTCTCCATCTGTCGGGCTCTTCCTGCCAGAACGTGACGAGTCATGGGAACGTTCCTTCGCGCTGGGTTATGCCCGCCTGGCGCCGCGCGATTGTGCCCTACCGTCGCCCCCATGAGGAGGCCCCACGAGTGATCCATGGTGTGACGCACGCGACACCCCCCGGGTGGACGTCGCCGGCGGCCCCCGCGTCGGGCCCCGGCGAGGGGCGGTCGTTCTGGCCGTGGGTCGTCCCGGCCGCGGCGGTGGCTCTGGCGGTGCGACTGCTCGTCGCTGCGTCAGACAGGGTCCCCACTGCCGATGCCACCGCGTTCCTGACCGCGGGTCAGAGCCTGCTGGACGGTGACGGCTACGCCCGCTACGGATCGAGCGAGGTCGGCGTCCCCCCACTGGTCCCGGCACTGCTGGCCGCGCTGGCGCGGTTCACCGGCGACGCGACGGCCGGGTTCTCGGCTCACCACGTCCTGTGGGGGACGGCACTGGTCCTTCCCGTCGCAGCGCTCGGGCGGGCGGTCGGCGGTGCCCGGGCCGGATGGGGTGCTGCGTGGGCCGCCGCGCTGTGCCCCGGGCTCGTCGTCACAGGCGGCATCGACGGCGGCGGCTCCGAGCTCCCGGCGGTGGTCGCGGTTGCCACGGCACTCGCCCTGGTCGTCGACCGCTCGAGTGCGCCGACCGGGTGGCGCGCGGTCGCCGTGGGGGTGTGCTGCGGCCTGGCGTACCTCTTTCGGGCCGACGCGCTCGTCGCGGCGGCAGTGATCCTGCTCGCACTGGTCGTGCGGGCCTGGCGGACTCGAGCCGCGCAGGCCCCGGTCGCGCTGCACTGGCCGGTGGTGGCCGGGGCGATCGCCGTCCTGGTCGCCGCGCCGTGGGTCGCGTGGGTCCACCAGGAGACCGGTCAGCTGCAGCTGACGGGCAAGGCGCGCGACACGTCCATCGAGGGATGGGCCGCGCTGGCCCGTCACGACCGGGTCGAACGCGACGCGCTGCTGTACCGCCTGGACGACTCCGGAGAGATCGTGCGCCGCGAGGAGGTCTCCCTCGTGCAGCTGGCGATCTCCGACCCATCAGGGTTCGCCACCGTCCAACGGGAGAACGTCATCACCTTCCTGACCGAGACCCTGGTCCCGGAGGCCGAGTGGGAGGGGACGCCGAGGTGGCTGCCCCCCTCGTGGGAGCTGGTCCCGCTGCCTGGGCTGGCCCTGGCCGGCTGGGCCGCCTGGCGTCGACGATCACAGCCCAGGGTCCAGCTGCTGTTGGCCGTCGCCGGTGCCAACCTGGCCGTGGCGTTCGCCTTCTTCATCCAGGACCGCTACCTGGTCCCCTTCGTGACGGTCGCGTGCGTGCTCGTCGGCGTGGGCCTGGCCGACCTCGGGTCGCCCCGATGGCGGCGAGCGCTTCAGGCGCTGCTCGTGACGCTCGCCGCGCTTGCCATCGGTGCGCAGATCTCCGGCCCCGCCGGTCTGCTCAGCCGTCCGGAGCCGGCCGAGCACCGAGCCATCGGCGAGGTGCTGGCGCAGACCACCACCAGCAAGGACCGGGTCATGACCCGGTCGATGACCGTGCGCTACTACCTGGGCAGGCCGACGGTGCCGTTCCCCTACGGCGAGCCGTCCACCGTGCTCGACTATGCCTGTCGCAAGGGAGTGGACCTCATCGTCGTCGACGAGCGCCAAGTCGGTTCGCTGCGCCCGCAGCTGCGCTCCTGGCTGGGACCAGGGCCGTGGACGGGGCTGCGCCTGGAGCACGAGATCACGGTGGACGGCTGGCCGGCGCGGGCGTTCACCGTCGAGGACTGCGCAGCGACTCGTCGGTGAGTGCGCCCCCCGTGGCTGGCGCGTACTGCAGGGATCAGGACGGGCGGTCGGCGTCCAGCGCGGTCAGCAGGTCCACCAGGTGGGGTTGCAGCGCGGGGCCGGCGGCGACAGTCATCGCCTCGGACGCTGGGCGGCCCTCCAGCCCGCTGACCAGTCCGCCTGCCTCCCGGACGATCAGTCCCCCCGCAGCGAGGTCCCAGCGCTGCAGGCCCTGCTCGTAGTAGCCGTCGAGCCGACCGCAGGCGACCTCGCACAGGTCCAGCGAGGCGGCCCCGCAGCGACGGATGTCCCGCACCAGGGGCAGCACCTGGGCCACGACCGCGGCCTGGCTGGCCCGTCGCTCGGCCCGGTACCCGAACCCGGTGGCGATCAGCGCAGTGTCGAGCTGCGCGCAGGTCGTGGTGCTTACGGCAGTGCCGTCGAGGAAGGCGCCACCGCCGCGGACCGCGGTCCACGTCTGGCCGGTCACCGGCGCGTGGACGACCGCCACCAGTGGCCCGTCGACGTCCTCGACGGCGATCGAGGTGGCGTACTGGGCATGCCCGTAGACGAAGTTGACGGTCCCGTCGATCGGGTCGACCACCCACGACAGGCCTGACGTGCCGGTCGCATCGGCACCCTCCTCCCCCACGATGCCGTCGTCGGGACGGGCTCGGTTCACCCGTTCACGGATCAGCGTCTCAGTCGCGGTGTCGGCGGCGGTGACCATGTCGGTGGGGCTGCTCTTGGTCATCACCTCCAGGTCAGAGCCGGCCCGGTACCGCCGGGCAAGGGCTCCCGCCTCACGCGCGATGTCCTCGGCCAGCCGCAGCAGGCCCGCGGTGTCGACCGTCACGGTCAGTCGCTGCCGCACAGGGCGGGTTTGGGCGTCCGCAGGTTGCGGCAGCAGCCCGGGGGGCACACGTCGTGGGACGGCCCAAGGGGGCTACAGGCTGGTCTCGAAGGGGTCTCGCCACGCTCGTGTGCTGCCCGCTCGAGCAGCAGGTCGCCGATCGCGGCCACGAACCCAGGATGCGTCCCGGCGGTCGCGGCGCGTGACATGGCCAGCCCATGCTCGTCCGCGGTCTGCCTGGCCTCGGTGTCCAGGTCGAACACGACCTCCATGTGGTCGCTGATGAAACCGATGGGAGCCAGGACGACCGCTTGTCGACCCGTCGCTGCCTGCTCGAGGAGGTAGTCGTTCACGTCGGGCTCCAGCCACGGCACGCTCGGGGCTCCGCTGCGGCTGCAGAACACCAGGTCCCAGCCGTCGACGCCCGCCCCTTGCGCCTCGAGCTCGGCGACAACGGCGGTGGCGGTGGCGCGGTGCTGCGCGCAGTACGCACCGCCCTGCGGTCCGGACGTGTCCTGCATCGCCTGCGGCACCGAGTGGGTCACGAACGCCACCCTGGCCCCAGCCCGCTGGTCGTCGGAGAGCTTCTCGAGGGCCTCACGCAGCGCGTCCGCGTTGGCCTGGACGAAGCCGGGGTGGTCGAAGTAGTGGCGGATCTTGTCGATGGCCGGGGCGCCGTCCCCGACCTCGGCCACCGCCGCAGCGAGGTCCTCGCGGTACTGGCGGCATCCGGAGTACGACGAGTACGCGCTGGTCACGAAGGCGGCTGCCCGGGAGACGCCGTCCTGACGCATCCGATCCAGCGTGTCGGCGAGCAAGGGTGCGGAGTTGCGGTTCCCCCAGTACAGCGGGATGTCGACACCCCGAGCCTGCAGATCGGCGGTGACAGCAGCGATGAGCGAGCGGTTCTGGTCGTTGATGGGGCTGCGGCCACCGAAGTGCTGGTAGTGCTCGGCTACCTCGAGCAGCCGCTCTCGTGGGACGCCCCGGCCACGGGTCACGCGCTCCAGGAAAGGCATGACCTCCTCGGGCGCCTCCGGGCCACCGAAGGAGACCAGGAGCAGCGCGTCGTACGGGGTCGCGGACTGGTCGGTCACTGTCGTGGCGTCCTCTCGGGGCGAATCGGGTGATGGCCACAGGCTAGGTGGGTCCAGGTGCGTCCACGCGTGGGTGTGACGCGATCGGCGCATCCGGCTCCGCTCTGCGTGGCGCCTTTGTGACCGGCCGACCAGGAGGGACCATGGGCCAGGCTCACAGGAGAGGCGGCCAGGATGCAGCAGGTGCGAGTGGTGTCGGTTGTGGAGGGAGGCGCGGTGGTCGTCGTCGCGTCGGAGAGCGGTGAGCAGTTCGCACTGCCCATCGACGACCGGCTGCGAGCCGCCATGCGAGGCGAGCAGTCCCGTGACGGGCAGCTCGAGATCACCATGCCGTCCCAGATGAGCCCTCGGGACATCCAGGCCCGCGTTCGTGCGGGGGCGAGCGCGGAGGAGGTCGCCCAGCAAGCGGGCATCCCGACCGAGCGCGTGATGCGTTTCGCAGCCCCCGTGCTGGACGAGCGCGCACACATCGCCCGCCAGGCGACCTCCGCTCTGCTCCGGACCGACGGGATGCTCGAGCTGGGCACTCTCGGTGAGGTGGTCGCCGCCGCCCTGAGGAGTCGTGGGGTCGACACCGAGACCGGCTGGGACGCCTGGAGGCGCGAGGACGGTCGCTGGGTGGTCGCCTGCCGATGGCACGAGTCAGGTCACGACCTCACGGCGCTGTGGCTGCTGGACGTGTCCGGTCGCTCGGTGCTGCCGCTCGACGACGACGCTCGCCGCCTGGCGGGGTTGCCGGTGCAGGAGCCGACCGGGCCGGCGCGGCTGGCCGTGGTCAGCGACCGAGCCGAGGAGGGGCCGCAACACTCGAGCACGGACGCACCGACCTCCGAGGACGAGACGCCGACCGGCCCGGTGCCGGCGGTGGTGGACGACGAAGCGCACCCGACGTCGCCTCGCTCCAGGAGCCGATCGCCCCGGCGCACCCGCGGGGGTCACGACGACGGCGAACGACTTCGGCTCAGCGACATCGCTTCCAAGGTGGTCGAAGAGGACGGCGACCCACTCCCGCCGAGCGACGGAGCTCGCCGGCGCCACCCGGCGCCGGACATCACGGTCGAGGCGTCTCCTCGCCAACGGCCACCGGTGCCGTCCTGGGATGAGATCATGTTCGGTCGCCGCGGCTGACCTCGTCATGGGGGCGCCGGCTACGGCGCGGCAGTCATGACAGGGTTCTCCGATGGTCGGTGTGGCGCTGCGCGAGATCCAGGCCGACGATCACGACGCGCTCTTCGATCAGATGCAGCACCCGCGGTGGGTGCACATGGCTGCCTTCACCGCTGCCGACCCCAGCAACCGTGAAGCCTTCGACGACTGGCTACGGCGGCTGCTGGCCGCGCCGGACATCGTGATCAGAGCGATCACCAGCGATGACCAGCTGGTCGGCTCGGTGGCAGCCTTCCCGTCCGACGGCGCCATCGAGGTCACCTACGGTGTCCACCCGGATCGATGGGGTGAGGGCATCGCCACACAGGCGCTGCGCCTGTTGCTCGAGCAGGTTCGGGACCGTCCGCTCCACGCCCGCGCTGCCAGCGACAACGTCGGCTCCCTGCGGGTGCTTGCCAGGTGCGGATTCCGGCCGACCGGCACCGAGCGATCCTTCGCCGCCGGCCGGGGCGCCACCATCGAGGAGACCATCCTCAGACTCGACACGTGACCGTCCTCGGCCACCGATCGACCACGGCCCACCCGGGGCGGTTGCCCGTCCGTCCCTTCGCAGGACCCTAGGACTCCTCGACGGGGTGTCATCGCGCCTGGGCCCTCGACATGACCTCCGTGCTGGGCCCGCTGCGACCGGCTATCAGCCGCCGCGCCGAGGGCAGGTCCACCCGAAGCAGCCACTGCCCTCCAGCAGCAGCTGCGGATCGCGCACCCGCCGCACCCAGTCCGACGGGTCACCCATCCCCGCCGTGGCCGGCTCCCGCGGGAGGATGGGCGATGACGGTGGGCAGAGAGGAGTCACACCATGGCGACGACGAAGGAGCCCGGCACAGCCACCAGCGCACACGAGGCGTCCCCGGAGGAGTTCACACCCGAGGAACGGGCCGCGATGAAGCAGCGGGCCAAGGAGCTGAGAGCGGCCAAGCGCCGCGGAGCCAAGGCCGACCAGGAGGCCGACGTCCTGGAGAAGATCGCCGAGATGCCCGAGCCCGACCGCGGCATGGCCCGACGACTGCACGAGATCATCAAGGCCAGCGCCCCAGAGCTCACGCCCAGGCTCTGGTACGGGATGCCCGCCTACGCCAAGGACGGCAAGGTGCTCTGCTTCTTCCAGAGCGCGGACAAGTGGAAGTCGAGGTACGCCACGCTCGGCTTCGACGACGGGGCGAACCTCGACGACGGCGCCATGTGGCCCACCGCGTTCGCCCTGACCGAGCTGACCGCCTCGGTCGAGGCGAGGATCGCCGAGCTGGTGACGAAAGCGGTGAGCTGAGCCACCAGCCCGCTGTTCTCGGGGCCCGCGGCTCAGGCAAACGGCAGCACCTCCGGTGACAGCTCGGCTGCCCGCGCTGCCGCCGCCGTGAGTCTCGCACTGTGATGCTTGCGGCACAGGACCTCGTACGCGACTTCGGTGTCCCCGCCGACGTCGCCGACGACGACCTGCTCGCCCTCGATGACCATCGAGCCACCCACGGTGCGTGCGTTGTGGGTTGCCCGGACACCGCACCAGCACAGCGCCTGCACCTGCAGAGGCCTGATGCTGTCTGCGAGCTCGACCAGCCGTGCTGACCCGGGGAACAGGGACTTGCGGAAGTCGGTGAGGATCCCGAAGGCGAAGACGTCCATCCCGAGGTCGTCGACCAGCCGCGCCAGGTCGTTCACCTGAGCCGTGCTGAAGAACTGTGCCTCGTCAGCGATGACGTAGTCCAGACGCGCGCCTGCCGAGAGCCGGCTGACGACCAGGGCCCAGATGTCGGTGTCGGCACCGACCTCGTCCGCGGTCACCTGCAGGCCGAGCCGCGAGGACACCCGACCTTCGCCGGCCCTGTCGTTGCACGTCAGGAGCAGCCCCTTGCGCCCGCGGCGGCGGTGGTTGTAGTCCATCTGCAGCGCCAGCGTGCTCTTGCCGCTGTCCATCGTCCCGGTGAAGAACACGAGCTCGCTCACGTCCGCGACTCCCGTCGTGTCAGGCGAGCAGGCACGGTACGAGCATCTCCGCGTCGGTCAGCGAGCCGTGGTGTCCACGCATCCGATGCTCCCGCGGCCAGACGCTCGGGACCAGGCACACGCTGCTGCCCAGCCCAGCGACCAGCACGTCACCGATCCGCTCGCGCACCCGATCCTCCACGGGTCCGAACCATCCCTCGGCCTGCGCCTGCTCCCGGGTGCGCACCAGCACCCGATCTCCCAATGCCCGGGCCCACGTCGCGGCGACCTCGTCGGCTGAGCCGGGTCGGGTGTAGACGTGACGCAGCCGTGCCTCGCCGCCGATCAGCACCACGTCGTCCCGCAACGCCGGGATGACGTCGAGGTCGATCTGGTCGTCCGGGGTGACGTCGACCATCCCGTGGTCCCCGGTGACGAGCAGCACGCACTCGGGCGGCAGTGCCTCGGCCAGCTGGTGGGCCAAGGCGTCGGTCGCCGTCAGCTGGTGTCGCCACGCACGACCGGCTGTGCCATGGCGGTGGCCGGTGCCGTCCAGGTCCGAGTCGTAGGCGTACACCAGCGCCGGGGACGATCCGGCGGCGTCAAGGGCGTCCTCGACGGCCGCGACCCGCTCCCCCGTGGTGTCGGCTGCCCGGTAGGGGGCGCCGCTGAGCGCAACTCTGGTGAGCCCGCTGCGGGCGAAGCGCCTCTTGCTCACCACGGACGTGGAGACGCCGGCCAGCGCAGCCCTGGTGAACATGTCCGGATACGGCTGGTAGGTGGACGGGTCGACCGTGGGCTCCCAGTCCAGGGCGTTGAGCAGCGTCGTCGTGCCTGGGAGCCGGGACTGGTAGCCCACCAGACCGTGCCGCCCCGGCGGGAGACCGGTGCCGAGGGAGGTGATGCTGGTCGCCGTCGTCGAGGGCACCGGTGCGGTCAGCGACCGTCCCGGCAGCGAGGACAGGAACGGAGCGGCCGCAGCGTGCTGCCGCAGCTGCCGCCAGCCGAGCCCGTCCACCAGCAGGACGACATATGCCCGGGCCGGTGGCAGACCCACCGCGTCGGACTCACCGTCCACACCCAGCGCTGCCAGGACCGAGGGCAGCAGATCGCTCAGGCACCCCTCACCGTAGGAGGGCAGGACCAGCGGGTCGCTGACTCTCACCGCGCTGCGGCAGCGGTCGCCGCGGACAGTGCCGCAGCGAACGCCAGGGCCTGGTCCGGCCCGCGGGGGCCGTCGCCGGCCTGGCTCATCCGCAGGGAGTAGTCGTCGGCGGTCACCGTGCCGGTGAAGCCGTGGTCGGCGTCACACTGCGGGTCGCCGCACGTGGCCACCTCGAGCTCGATTCGCGACATGCTGCCCCAGCCGATGGACAGCATGACCTCCTGAGCGGGATCGCCTGGCTTGAACGCCGAGGGCATACCGATCGTCCTGGTGACCACGACGCTGGACACGCGGCTCAGCGGCACAGCCTCTGTGCTCGACAGCGCGTACGGGCCGGGATGGGCCTCGTCAGCGGGGTACTCGTCGGTGTGCCCGATGACCAGTCTGGTCGGGGTGAGCACCAGGACGCTCACGTGGCGCCGCACCTCGTCGCCATCGAAGTGCGCCTCATGCTGCACCAGGTGGGCCCGGATCGGCTCACCCGCCACAGCGGTGTCCAGGCAGTCGAGCACCAGGTCCGGGTAGTAGCCGGTCTTCCGGACGTCGGCCCGAAGCTCCCCGACCACTCTGCCCACGTCTGCCATCGTGTCAGTCCCTCTCGCTCAGCCCAGCCGACGGGTGTACCAGTCCGCGCGGGAACGCGGTGGGCCGACCCGTCCGAAGGCGTTGACGACGGCCAGCCCCTCCGCACGCACCAGGACCGGGTTGAGGTCGATCTCGACCAGCTCCGGGACGGCGTCGACCAAGGCGCTGAGCCGGTGCAGCAGGTCCTCGATCGCCGACAGGTCAGCCGGCCCGGCGCCGTCGAAGCCCATGAGCAGAGGCGCGGCCTTGACCTCACGCACCATCTCCACCGCGTCGACGTCGGTCAGCGGCGGGATCCGGTAGGACCGGTCGCCGATCACCTCGGTGGCCACCCCTCCGACGCCGAAGGACAGCACCGGGCCGTAGGCGGGGTCCTCGACTGCGCGCAAGGCGACCGGCACGCCCGCGGTCGCCATCGGCTGCACGACGTAGTCGGCCTCGGCGGCGGCGGCGAAAGTCGTCGTCATCGTCTGCCACGCGTCGCTCATCTCCGCAGGGCTGTCGATGTTGCGCCACACGTCGGCCAGATCGGCCCTGTTCCGAAGGTGCGACGCCCTGGCCTTGAGTGCCACGTTCCAGCCCAGGCTCTCGCCTGCGGCGATGGCTGCCTCGAGGGTGGGGGCGGGCACCATCGGGTAGAGCTCGATCCCACAAGTGGCAAGCAGGTCGGTGAGCTCCTCCAGGGTCAGCGCGCGACCCTCTGGAGCGCTGTCCAGGGCGGCGCCAGCGATCATCCGAGCCACCGCGTCGTCCAGGTCGGCCAGCTGGGGGACGATGCCTGCGGGGCGGTCCCGCCAGGCCGCGTACTCCACGACCTTGGCCAGGGCGCGCACCGCCTCCTCGGGCGAGGTGTAGGAGGGGACGGATCCGGGCCGCAGCACCCCCGTCTGGTCGGTGATCCGTAGGGCTTCGGGAACCCCGCGGCTGGCCAGGAACGTGGTGACGATGGGTTTCTCTGTCCCGGCGGCGACGCTGGCGAGCACATCGGCCACCTCTCGGGCGCGCGACTCCAGCCGCGGGGCGTACACCACGATGAGGGCGTCGACGTCGTCGGAGTCCACCAGGGTACGCAGGGCAGGGTCGAACTCTTCCGCACCCGCCTCGGTCCCCAGGTCAAGAGGGGGGCCGATGACCTCCAGCCCGGCACTCGTGGCTGCATCCGCGGTCAACAGCCCGACCGCGTCGCTGTTACCGACGATCGCGACTCGTCCGCCGGCCGGCATCGGCTGGTAGGCCAGCAGCGCAGCGACGTCGAACAGCTCGTTGAGCGTGTCGACCCGAACCACCCCGGACTGCCGGAACAGCGCGTCGATCGCCGTCACCGGGACGACGTTTGCGCCCTCGACACGACCGATCGGCACTCCCTGGGTCGACATGCCCGTCTTGACGGCGACGATCGGCTTGGACCGGGACAACCGTCGCGAGATCCGTGCGAACTTGCGCGGGTTACCGATGGACTCCAAGTACAGCAGCACCACGTGAGTGTCTGGGTCCTCGTCCCAGTACTGCAGCAGGTCGTTGGCCGAGACGTCGGCGCGGTTCCCCGCGGAGATGAAGGTGGACAGGCCGAGGCCACGGTCGACGATCTGGGCGAGGATCGACTGCCCGAACGCGCCGGACTGGCTGAAGAACCCGATGTGGCCGCGACCTGGCATCACCTGAGAGATCGAGGCGTTGAGGGAGTAGGCAGGGTCGGTGTTGACCATGCCGAGGCAGTTCGGGCCGAGCACGCGCATGCCGTTGGCGCGTGCCTGCTCGACGAGCTCGACCTGCTTGCGGCGGCCCTCGTCCCCGGCATCGGCGAACCCGGCCGTGACCACGACGAGGCCGCGCACACCCTTGCCGGCTGCCTCACGCACGACCTGGGGGACGCTGTCAGCCGGCACTGCCACGATGGCCAGGTCGACTTGGGCGGGGACCGCGGACAGCGTGGGAAAGGCCGGTACCCCGGCAATCGCGGGGGCCTCGGGGTTCACCGCGTACACGGGGCCGGTGAACCCCCCGGCCACGAGGTTGCGGACCAACGCCTGCCCGACCTTGACACGCTGGCGGCTCGCACCCACCACGGCCACGGATGTCGGGGTGAGCAGCCGCGCGATGGAGCGAGCCTCGGCCCGTTGCTCCCGGGCGGCGAGCACGGCCAGCGACTCCTCGGTCGGGTCGATGGCGAACTCGACGTGGAGCACCCCGTCGTCGTAGGTAGGCGTCACGCTGTACCCGGCGTCGGTGAATACCTGGATCATCTTTCGGTTCGCCGGCAGCACGTCGGCGACGAACTGCCGCACGCCTCGCTCACGAGCGGCCTGCGCGAGGTGCTCGAGCAGCACGCTACCCAGGCCGCGACCATGGTGGGCGTCCTCGACCAGGAAGGCGACCTCGGCGTCGAAGGACTCGTCGGTCACCCGGTCGTAGCGCCCGACCCCGATCATCTCCTCCCCCACGGTCACGATGAAGGCCACGCGGGTGTCGTGATCCACCGAGGTGTAGTTGCTCACGTCGCGTGGGCTGAGCTCGGGGCGAGGGGCGAAGAACCGGAGGTACTTCGACTCGTCGCTGACCCTCGAGTAGAAGGAGACCAACCGGTCGGCGTCCTGGGGGGTGATCGGCCGGATGTGCGCGGTCGCGCCGTCGTAGAGGACGATGTCGGCCTCCCAGTGGGAGGGGTAGGGAGGGGGAGCCACCGGAGCCGGCACGGTCATGCCAGAAACGTAACGCCCGCCCACGACACTGCGAAGCCCGGCTGGATCGACCTACCCTTGTGCCATGGCAGCTGTCTGGGCACCCGGCACGGCGTCGGACTCCGCGGACGCCGGGCTGCCGGACGCGGCGCCCGACGAGCATCGGGCGCTCAGGCGCACCGCATGGCTGATGATCGTGCTCGGGGTGCTCGGGCTGGTGGCTTCGGCCGCGCTGGTCATCGAGCGCCTGGCGGTGGCACTCGACCCCGACTACGTCCCTCCCTGCAGCATCAACCCGGTGCTGACCTGCACATCGGCGATGCTCAGCGAGCAGGGTGAGGTGTTCGGCTTCCCGAACCCGCTGCTGGGGGTCGCCGGCTTCCCCGTCGTGGTCACCACCGGGGTCGCGATGCTTGCCGGCGCGCGGATGGCGCGGTGGTACTGGGCCGGCATGTGGCTGGGCGGACTGGGTGCCCTGGTGTTCATGCACTGGCTGGTCTACGTGAGCCTGGTCGAGATCGGGGCGCTGTGCCCGTACTGCACGCTCGTGTGGGCGGCCACCGTCCCGCTGTTCGCGGTCGTGTCGGCCTACGCCATCCCGCGCGGGGCCCTCGGCGAGTCGGTGGCGAACAGCACTCTGGCGGGTGACCTGCTGGCGCTGCGCTGGTGGCTGGTCGGCCTGTGGTTCGCGGTGCTCGTCGGCCTGGTCGGGATCACCTTCTGGGACTACTGGTCCACCCTGCTCTGAGAAGCCCTGGCCGGGGCGGCAGGGCGACCTGGCCGAGACAGAACCCAGCCGCCTGCTTCCCCCGGGACGGACCGGACGATCGCGCCCCGCTCGGTCACGCGGCCGCCTCACAGCGGCCCCCGCATGGTCGTCCAGTCCTGGGACGAGGCTCGCTCAGCCTACGAGACGACGCAGCAGCGCGGTCCTCAGCTCGGCCGTCTGAGCCTGGACGGTCAGGAACATCGCCCACCGGGCCAGTAGCTGGGCGTGATCGCTACGCAGCATCGAGCGGCCGGCACCGGCGACCACGAGGGCGGACGTGGCGTCCAGGCACAGCCGCAGGGCATCGGCCCGCAGCTCCAGGCGCCGCCCCAGCTCGTGCTGCGGGTCCACGTCGTCGATCAGGCCGTACGCCTCGATGCGTATCGCCTGCAACCGCTCGCGCAGTCGCTCAGCGGCGTCCTGACCGGCCGGATCGGGGCACGCGGCCAGCCGGTCGACCGCCGACTGCGTCACCCCCAGCACCGACGGACTCACGTTCGCCGCCGCGGCACGGTCGGCGCGCTGCCAGTCCACCACCGGTCTGACTGCCAGGACACCGTCGTCCGGGACGATCAGGCCCTCCAGATGCAGCGTCACGGTTCGAGCCGCCGCCAGGGCGACAGTGTCCAGGGGCGGGCCCGGGCGAAGCCGGGGCGCAGCCTGCGCCGGGGCGAGGGCGAAGACCGCATCGCCGCGTGCGCTCGCGCCGGCGATCACCGCCACGTCGTTGATGCCCCAGCCGGTGTACCAGGGGGCCACGCCTCGAAACTCCCACGCCTCCCCACATCTCTCAACCTCTACTGGACGGTGAGGCCAGCGGCGCAGGTGCGAGAAGGCGATCCCGGCGATCGTGGTGCCTGAGGAGAGCAGCGGGAGCAACGGCCCGCGGATGCTCTGCGGTGCGGCAGCGAGCAGCCTGAGCGGTGTCTGGTGCTGCGCCAGCACGAACCAGGTGGACAGGCACGCGCCGGCCAGTCGTTCGTGCGCGGCACGGACCTCGCAGGAAGCCACCGCGTCGTCCACCGCGGCGCCCAGCAGTCCCGTCGCGGCCAGGGCGTCGAGGTGGCTGCGCGGCACGACGTCGGCGTCGGTGAACAGCGCGGTCGGTCCGATGAGGTCACGGCACACCTGGTCCACGGCGCCGGCCAGGCTCATCACGTCACGCTACCGGGGCTGTCGGACGGGCTGCTGCCCGCCGGTGCGTCACGTCCATGGCTGTCGGGCCCCTCGGCGAGAATGCACGGGTGGCACGTCGGCGCAGAGGTCCCGTTCCTGACGAACCCGTGGTCGAGCGGATCAGCGACGTCGACGTCGGGGAGGAGATGCGCGACTCGTTCCTCGAGTACGCCTACTCGGTCATCTACTCCCGGGCCATCCCCGACGCTCGCGACGGGCTCAAGCCGGTGCAGAGACGCATCCTCTACACGATGGCCGACATGGGCCTGCGTCCCGACCGAGGCCACGTCAAGTGCGCCCGCGTGGTCGGCGAGGTCATGGGGCGGCTGCACCCGCACGGTGACTCGGCCATCTACGAAGCCCTCGTCCGCATGGCCCAGCCGTGGGCGATGCGGGTCCCGCTGGTGGACGGACACGGCAACTTCGGGTCCCAGGACGACGGACCGGCGGCCTACCGGTACACCGAGGCCAGACTGGCCGAGCCGGCGATGCTGCTCACGACGTCGATCGACGAGGACGTCGTCGACATGGTGCCCAACTACGACGGGCGGGAGACCCAGCCGTCGGTCCTGCCCGCCGCCTACCCGAACCTGCTGGTCAACGGCGCCTCTGGGATCGCCGTCGGGATGGCCACCAACATGCCGCCACACAACCTGGGTGAGGTGATCACAGCCGCCCGGCACCTGATCGACCATCCGCAGGCAACGGTGGACGACATGATGCGGTTCGTCCCCGGTCCGGACATGCCGACGGGTGGCAAGATCATCGGGCTTGAGGGCGTCCGCGAGGCCTGCCGCACCGGGCGGGGAACGTTCCGCACCCGGGCCTCGGTGCGCGTGGAGAACGTGACCCCCCGCAGGAAGGGGCTGGTGGTCACCGAGCTGCCCTACACGGTGGGCCCAGAGCAGGTCCGCGAGAGGATCGCCGCACTCGTCCGGTCGAAGAAGCTGGCGGGCATCCTCGACGTCGAGGACTACACCGACCGCGCCAGCGGCCTGCGTCTGCTCATCGAGATCAAGAGCGGGTTCGTGCCGGAGGCGGTGTTGGAGCAGCTGTACCGGCTCACGCCGTTGGAGACCTCCTTCGGCGTGAACAACGTCGCCCTGGTGGACGGGCAGCCGCGCACGCTGGGTCTGAAGGAGCTGCTGGAGGTCTACCTCGCTCACCGGTTCGAGGTGGTGCGGCGACGCTCGGAGTTCCGCCGGGCGCGCAGGCAGGACCGGCTGCACCTGATCGACGGGCTGATGACCGCCCTGCTGGACATCGACGAGGTGATCCAGGTGATCCGCTCCAGCGAGGACGCAGCCGCCGCGAAGACGCGGCTGATGACCGTGTTCGACCTGTCGGAGGTCCAGGCCCAGTACATCCTCGACACGCCGCTGCGCCGGCTGACCAAGTACGACCGGTTGCAGCTGGAGGGGGAGGCCGACGAGCTACGTCACGAGATCGCCCGGCTGAGCGAGATCCTCCAGGACGACGCCGAGCTGCGCCGAGTCGTGTCGAATGAGCTCGCCGAGGTCGCTGCCACCCATGCCACTCCGCGGCGCACTGTCCTGCTGGAGTCGGCGGCCGTTCCGCCGGAAGGAGCAGCCAGGGTCGCCGCCCCGTTGGAGGTCAGCGACGACCCCTGCCGGGTGCTGCTTTCCTCGACCGGGCTGCTGGCCCGGACCGCCGGTGACGATGCCCTGACCAGTGACAGCAGACGCGCGAACCACGACGTCGTCGTCTCGGCCGTCGCAGCGACAGCGCGCGGCGAGATCGGTGTCGTGACGTCGGCAGGACGCGTCCTGCGCCTGTCCGTCCTCGACCTGCCGGCTCTGCCGGCCACGGCCAGCGGACCGGCGTTGTCCGGCGCGGCCCCGGTCACCGAGTACTTGGCCCTCGACCGTGGCGAACGGGCGCTGGCCCTGACCACTCTCGCGGCGGACTCGCCAGGACTCGCCTTGGGGACCCGCCAAGGCGTCGTGAAACGGGTCAACCCTGAGCACCTCACCAGCCGGGACTCCTGGGACGTGATCCGCCTCGATGACGGCGACGAGGTGGTCGGTGCTCTCGAGCTGAGCAGTGCGACCCAGGAGCTGGTCCTCGTCACCTCCGACGCGCAGCTGCTGCACTACCCAGCCTCCGCGGTGCGGCCACAGGGACGCTCGGGGGCAGGCATGGCCGGTGTGCGGCTTGCCGCCGGTGCCAGCGTGGTGTTCTTCGGCGCCTACGACCCCCACCTCCCAGGGGTCGTCGTGACCGTCACGGGATCAGCCTCGGCGCTTCCGGGCACCGAGGCAGGCTCGGTCAAGGTGACTGACCTGGCGGTCTACCCCGGCAAGGGACGGGGGACGGGCGGGGTGCGCTGCCACCGGTTCCTGCGCGGCGAGGACCTGCTGCGGCTGGCATGGGTGGGTCCGGCGCCGGCCCGCGCCGCCGCGGCGACCGGCGTCCCGATCCCGCTCCCGGAACCGAACGACCGACGCGACGGGTCAGGGACGCCTGCGGCCGGCATCATCGACGGGGTTGGGCCGACGCCAGCGCCGTGACCACGGGTACCCGCGGCGGGCGACCCCCACGACCCTCAGGCGTCGATGCGCTCGTGGTCGAGCCGAGAGGCCCCATCCACGATGAAGTCACGTCGCGGCGCCACGTCGGTGCCCATGAGCAGCTCGAAGACGGCCTCGGCCGCCGAGGCGTCCCTGGTGGTGATGCGGCGAAGCAGCCGATGGCGTGGGTCCATGGTGGTCTCGGCCAGCTGGTCGGCGTCCATCTCTCCCAGGCCCTTGTATCGCTGCACGGGCTCCTTCCAGCGCTTGCCCTTCTTCTCCAGGTCGGCCAGCAGCCGTCCCAGCTCGGCGTCGGAGTGGGTGTAGCGGTAGCGCTCCTGCCCCTTGCCGGGGCTGGTGAGCTCCACCCGGTGCAGCGGCGGCACGGCCGCGTAGAGCCTCCCGGCCTCGACCAGGGGACGCAGGTACCGGAAGAAGAGGGTGATGAGCAGCGTGCGGATGTGCGAGCCGTCCACGTCCGCGTCGGTCATGATCACGATCTTGCTGTAGCGGGCCAGGCTCAGGTCGAACGTGCGGCCCGACCCGGCCCCGACGACTTGGATGATCGCTGCGCACTCGGCATTGCCGAGCATGTCCGACACCGACGCCTTCTGGACGTTGAGGATCTTGCCGCGGAGGGGAAGCAGGGCCTGGAACTCCGCGTCGCGCGCCAGCTTCGCGGTGCCCAGCGCCGAGTCACCCTCGACGATGAACAGCTCGGTGCGGTCCACCTCGTCGGAGCGGCAGTCGACCAGCTTCGCCGGGAGCGCCGAGGTCTCCAGCGCGTTCTTGCGCCGCACGGTCTCTTTGTGCAGCCGCGCCGCCACCCGTGTCTTCGCGGCGTTGACCACCTTCTCCAGCACCGCCCCCGCGGCAGGCTTCTCCCCGCGGGGTGGGTTGGTCAGCCAACGACGTAGCTCGGTGTCGACGACGCGGGCCACGATGCTGCGCGCCGCGGCGGTGCCGAGCACCTCCTTGGTCTGGCCCTCGAACTGCGGCTCGGCCATCCGCACCGACACCACCGCGGTCAGCCCCTCGAGGACGTCGTCCTTCTCGATCTTGGCGTCGCCGGCCTTGAGTCTGCGGCCGTTGGCCTTGACCTGCTCCCGCAGGGCCTTGAGCATGCCCTGCTCGAAGCCAGCCAGGTGGGTGCCGCCCTTGGGCGTCGCGATGATGTTGACGAACGAGCGCACCTCGGTCTCGTAGCCGGTGCCCCAGCGCAGCGCCACGTCCACCAGACATTCCCGTTCGACCTCGCGAGGCCTCATGTGGCCCTGCTCGTCGAGCACCGGCACGGTCTCGCAGAAGGTGCCGGACCCGGTCAGCCGCAGGATCGGCGACACCGGCGGGTCGTCGGCCAGGAACTCCACGTACTCGGTGATCCCGCCGTGATGGACGAACACCTGCTTGACAGGTTCGCTGCCCCGGTCGTCGGTGACGTGCACGGCCAGCCCCGGTACCAGGTAGGACGTCTGCCGAGCCCGCGTCGCCAACTCGTCGGAGGTGACGGTCGCGTCGCGGAGGAAGACCTGCCGGTCGGCCCAGAAACGCACCCGAGTGCCGGTCACCCCGCGCTTGACCTTGCCCAGCACCTGCAGCTCGGAATGGTCCAGGAAAGGGTCGAACGCGGCCTCCGGGCTGGGGGTCCCCACGTCGGAGTAGCGGCCCGGCTCGCCGCGCCGGAAGCTCATGGCGAACGTCGTGCTGCCGCGATCCACCTCGACATCCAGCCGGGACGACAGGGCGTTGACGACACTGGCCCCGACTCCGTGCAGCCCACCGGAGGCGGCGTAGGACCCGCCGCCGAACTTGCCCCCGGCGTGCAACCGGGTGAACACGAGCTCCACCCCAGTCAGGCCGGTTCGCGGCTCGATGTCCACCGGGATGCCGCGCCCGTCGTCGCGCACCTCCACGGACCCGTCCGCATGCAGCGTCACGTCGATACGGGTGCAGTGACCGGCCAGTGCCTCGTCCACGGCGTTGTCGATGATCTCCCACACGCAGTGCATGAGGCCCCGGGAGTCGGTGGACCCGATGTACATGCCGGGCCGCTTGCGAACGGCCTCGAGGCCCTCGAGGACCGACAGGTGACGAGCCGTGTAGCTGTGCTCGGCGCTGATTCGACCCACGCCCGGAAGACTACGTCGCACCTGCGACACGGTCGGTCGGCTCGCCCCCATGCTCGGGCGTGTCGCACTTCGCCGGATCGTGACATTCGCCGAGAGCGAACCCAGTTCGTTCGGTTGACCGGGATTAGTCGGACCGTGGTCTTATGTTGGTGTCAACGACGGGGGCGAGCCACCCGCCACCGAGACGAGGAGGGGCCGACATGACGACCGCAGTCGCACGGCGCATAACGTCGCTCGACCGCTGCGACCGCTGCGGAGCGCAGGCTTACGTCCTCGTACGCCTCGAGACTGGTGGCGAGCTCTTCTTCTGCGCCCACCACGCGCGCAAGCACGACGAGGTGCTCCGCCCGATGGCCATCGAGTGGGTGGACGAGACCGACCGGCTGGCCGAGGACGCCTCCACTCGCTGATCCGTCCCGTTACCGACGTCACTGTGCGTTGCGGGCAGACTGACCCGCCATGACTGCGCTGACCCTCCTGGTGGGTCTCGGCATCGTCGTCGGGCTCGTCGGAACGGTCGTCGTCGTGCTGCCCGGGATCCTCATCGTGTGGGGATCGCTCCTGGCCTGGTCGCTGCTGGACGACAACCCCTACCGGTGGGCCGTGCTCGGCGTCTCGACCGCCCTGCTGGTGGCAAGCACGGTCCTGAAGTACCTCGTCCCCGGTCGACGCCTCTCCGAGTCCGGTGTGCCTGGGTGGTCGCTGCTCGCTGCCGGCATCGCCGGGATCGTCGGCTTCTTCCTCATCCCCGTCGTGGGGTTCTTCCTGGGCTTCGTGCTTGGGCTGCTGGGGTCGGAGATCCTGCGACTCAAGGACCTCTCGGTCGCGTGGCCGGCCACGAAGAGCGCGCTGGCCGCCGTGGGCATCTCGGTTGCTGTCGAGCTGTTCGCCGGCCTGCTCATGGCCGCGGCGTGGCTGGCGGCGGTGCTGGCGGCGTGAACCGGCGCTAGCTCAGGACGTCCTTGGTGGTGAGCCGGGCCCAGGCCAGCGTGAGGAACACCGCGCCGTAGCCGGCCTGCAGGGCGAGGTTGTCCAGGAACGAGTCCCAGACGATGGGTGAGCGCAGCAGGTCGGCGAACTCCAGCCAGGTGTTCGTGGGAAGCCACGGGTGCAGCCAGTCCAGCTGCGACAGTCCGCCCAGGATCTGCGAGGCGATCGCGACGATGACTGTGGCGGCCATCGCGCCGACCGGGACGTCGGTCAGCGTCGAGACGAAGACGCCGATGCTGGCCAGGCCCGTCATGGCGATCCCGACGAACAGCGTCAGCAGGCCGATACGCGTCACCAGCTCGGACGTGCCGAGGCTCTGGCCGGACAGGCTTGCCGCGTCCCCCACACCGAACAGGATGGTGCCCAGCAGCATGCCGACGCCGGCCATGACTGCCGGCGCGACCAGGCAGAACAGCAGGACGACCAGGCTCTTGACCGCGAGCAGGCGGGTGCGCCCGGCGGGGGCGAGCAGCAGGTAGCGCAGGGTGCCCTGACCGGCCTCCCCGGCGATGCTGTCCCCGGCCACCGCGGCGACCGTCAGCGGCAGGAACAGCGGGATGGCGACCACCAGGGACGTGGCAGCAACGAACACCCCGGACTGAGTCACCTGGTCGAGGAAGGGCGGCCCGTCCCCCGGGCCGGGTGGAGTGGAGGAGAGCTCGAGGGCGACGGCGATGAGCACCGGGATCGCGACCAGCGCGGCCAGCAGCGCCAGGGTGCGGCGGCGCCGGAACAGCAGCAGCACCTCCGAGCGCAGCAGCCGTCCGCCGGCCACCCTGGGTGGCGCGGACGTTGCCTGCGGCGGCGCCAGCGCGTGCTCAGCCGGCGACATCGAAACCCTCCCCGGTGAGGGAGACGAACCGGTCCTCCAGGCTGACGTGGCTGACGGCGAACCCCCGGATCCTCACCCCACGCGACACCAGAGCGGCCACCACGTGCTCAGGCATCTGCTCACCCAGGCCGGCGCGCACTGCGGGCCCGTCCCCCTCGACCGTGGGCACGGCGTCGGTCAGACCCAGGTCGGTGAGCACCGCGACGGCGTCGGCCACATCCGGGGTGTCCACCTGGACGTGCTGCCCGGACTCGGCCCTGAACTCCGCGAGTGTCCCCTGCGCCACCAGCGAGCCGCGGCTCATCACGCCCACGTGGGAGCAGATCTGCTCGACCTCGGCGAGCAGGTGGGACGACACCAGCACCGTGCTGCCGTCGTCGGCGAGCGACCGAACCAGCGCGCGCACCTCGCGGGTCCCTTGCGGGTCGAGCCCGTTGGTGGGTTCGTCCAGCACGAGCAGCGAGCGCGGTCGCAGCAGCGCGCCGGCGATGCCCAGACGCTGCTTCATGCCCAGCGAGTAGGCCTTCGCGCGCTTGCCGGCCGCCGCCGTCAGCCCCACCCGGTCGAGCGCCGCAGCGACCCGGACCGCGCGGCTGCGAGCGTCGGTGGTGCGGTCGGCGGCGTCGAAGCGGGCCAGGTTGTCCGCACCGGACAGGTACGGGTAGAACGCCGGGCCCTCGACGAGGGCACCGACGTCCGGCAGCACCCTGGCGAGGGATCGCGGGACCTCGTGGCCGAGCACCCGCACCTCTCCCCCGTCGGCGGAGGCCAGGCCCAGCAGCATGCGCAGCGTCGTCGTCTTGCCCGAGCCGTTGGGGCCGAGGAACCCGTAGACGGATCCGGCCGGGACGGCAAGGCCGATGGCGTCGACGACGGTCTGGGAGCCGAAGCGCTTGGTCAGACCGGAGGTTGCGACAGCGAGGTCGCTCACGCGGCCGCGGCCGCGAGCACCTCAGGCGTCACAGCCCCGACCAGCACCCGTCCGTCGTCGGCCAGCATCACCGACAGCAGGGACGTGGTCAGCACCGCGCCGCCGGGTACCGGCTGGAGCACCTCGTCCGGGATCGGCATCTCGTCCGTGCCCGTGGTTCCGCCGGCGGCGTCGTGCGGCGGAAGGACCACGACGCTGGTCCAGCCCTCACCGATCACCTCGGGTCGGGGCATGGTCGGGCTGGTCGGCTTGCCCTGCGCGGAGTGCCCACCTGGCGTGTCGAAGGGCTCGACGCTCGCTCCGGGTGGAGTGTCCAACGCGAAGACGTCCGCGGCCGGAGGCGTGGGGTCGAAGGAGGTGAACGCGACATCGACGGCCGGCTCGCTGGCGCCGTCCGCGGTGATGGCGACCTGGAGCACCATGCCGGTCTGGGCGTCCACGGCCATGGCGACCTCACCGATCAGGGTGCCCGCCTGGGTGGGGTCCAGGAGCAGCAGATATGCCTCGCGTCCGGCCACCACGACAGGCTCGCCAGCCGTGATCGTCGTCGTCGGCTCCAGGGTGTCGAGCACCCACTCGGCCACCTCGGTGGGGTCCGGGATCTCCTGTCCGGACCACGGCGCTGCGCTGGAGTCCGATGGCTTGTCCGGAACCTCGCCGGTGCGCACCACCGCGGCGTCGGAGTCGTAGTACCACAGCTGGTCGCCGTTGCGAATGAGCGTCTGCTCCCCCATGGACGTCGCGGCCGACACGCGGGCGAGGTCCTCCCCGGAGCGCCAGACACGCACCGTCCGGTCCTCCTCGCCGAGGCCGGAGCCCGGGCCCATCGAGGACTCCCCGTCCAGCCCGGTGAGCAGCGCTGTCGGGATGCCCAGATCGGTGCTGACGAGAACGCTGCCGGAGAACGCGTCGACGTCGGCCTCCTGCGCCAGGACGAGGACCTCCTGCGGAGTCTTGGCCGGCAGGTCGGCTGACGCGCCCGGGGCGAGAGCACCGACGGCGATCACCGCCACCACGGCACCCGGCACTGCCCAGCGGATCGACCTGCGCATACCCCGAGTGTACGTCCCGACGCGTGCGGGGGCATCGCGGGCGCGATGCGGCAGCGCGCTCAGACGCTGGCCACGGCTCTGCCGCGCTCGCCTCGATCGCCTGCTGGGAGGCGGGACGCACGGCGGCTGCCGGCCGCCCCCATGATCCACGGCGCTCGTGGTGCTCCCCCGCGATGATCCACGGCGGAAAAGGTGCTCCCCGCGCACCAATCCCGCCAACCACACCACTGCGCCCGCACCGAAACCGCCGTGGATCACCACAGGGGCCGGGCGCCACGTCACCCGAGCCAGGACGCCCTCACAGCGGCTCGAACCGGGCGGTGAAGTGGCGCAGCTGGGGTGGCTCGTCGACGATTCGGTACCCGCCCAGGTCTGCGGCGTGGGCGGCGACTTGCTGGCAGACCTCGATCACGTAGTCGATGTGGGACTGGGTGTACGTGCGTCGCGGGATGGCCAGGCGGACGAGGTCCATCGCGGCCGAGTGCTCCGTCCCGTCGGGGCGACGCCCGAACATGACCGTGCCGATCTCGCAGCCGCGCACCCCGCCGGCACGGTAGAGCGCCACGGCAACCGCCTGGCCCGGGTACTGCAGCGGGGGGATGTGCGGCACCAGGGACCGGGCGTCCAGGTACACCGCATGGCCCCCGATCGGCTGCACCACCGGTATGCCGGACGCGGCCAGCGCCTCACCGAGGTAGGCCGTCGAGCGCACCCGGTAGCGCAGGTAGTCGTGCTGCACGGCCTCGAGAAGGCCCTGCGCCAGTGCCTCGAGGTCTCGTCCGGCCAGCCCCCCGTAGGTGGGGAACCCCTCGGTGAGGATGAGGATCGCGCGGCACTGCTCGGCCAGTGCGTCGTCGTCCAGGGCCAGCCAGCCACCGATGTTGCCCAGCGGGTCCTTCTTGGCGCTCATGGTCATTCCGTCGGCCAGGCAGGCCATGTCCGCGACGATGTCGACGACGTCCCGCCCGGCCTGCCCGTCCTCACGCTCGCGGATGAACCAGGCGTTCTCGGCGAAGCGGCAGGCGTCGAGGAACAGCGGGACGCCGAACCGGTCGCACACCGCACGAACGTCACGGAGGTTGGCCAGGCTCACCGGCTGACCGCCGCCAGAGTTGTTCGTGACAGTGACCATCACGACCGGTACGTCAGCTGCCCGCTCCTCGAGCAGGTCCTGCAGCGCGGCGACGTCCATGTTGCCCTTGAACGGATGGCGGCTGGCGGGGTCGTGCCCCTCGGGCAGCAGGAGGTCCAGCGCCACCGCCCCGCTGGCCTCGACGTTGGCCCGGGTCGTGTCGAAGTGCGTGTTGTTCGGCACGACGCGCCCCGGCCCGCCGAGGACGCTGAACAGGATGCGCTCAGCGGCCCGTCCCTGATGGGTGGGGATGACGTGGCGGAACGGGAACAGCGAGCGAACCGCGTCCCGGAACACGAACCAGCTCGGGGAGCCGGCGTAGGACTCGTCCCCGTGCTGGATCGCCGCCCACTGGTCGCGGCTCATCGCACCGGTGCCCGAGTCAGTGAGCAGATCGATGAGCACGTCCTGCGCCGCGAGCCCGAACAGGTTGTTGCCGGCGGCGGCCAGTGCGGTCTCCCGTTCGGCCTGGCTAGTCATCCGCAGCGGCTCGACGGAGTGGATGCGGAACGGCTCGATGATCGTGCGGAAGGTCGCCATACCCGCATCCTGCTTGCCGAGGTGACGATTGGCACCAACTCGGCAGAACTCGCCGACGCGGTGGCTCGGTCGACTACAAAGAGGGCTATGACTGACACCCCGCTGGTCTCGACTCGACCCGAGTGGGCCGCGCTGAGCGACCACTGCGCTGCCTTGGCACCGGTGCACCTGCGAGAGCTCTTCGCCCTCGACGATCGCCGGGGTGAGCGATACACGCTCGAGGCGGCCGGTCTCTACGTGGACTACTCCAAGCATCGCGTGAACGACACCACCCTCGGCCTGCTGCTCGACCTGGCCCACGCGGTGGATCTGGAGGGTGCACGCGAGCGGATGTTCTCCGGTGAGCGGATCAACGCCACCGAGGGACGCGCGGTGCTGCACACCGCGCTTCGGGCGTCCCGCGAGGCAGTCGTGGAGGTCGACGGGGAGAACGTCGTGCCTGCGGTCCACCAGGTGCTGGACGCGATGAGCGGCTTCGCCGACCGGGTACGCGCAGGGCAGTGGCTCGGCGCCACCGGGCAGCCGGTCACCAGCGTCGTCAACATCGGCATCGGCGGGTCCGACCTCGGCCCCGCGATGGCCGTCACCGCGCTGGCTCCCTATCGGGACCGGGGGATCGACGTGCGCTTCGTCTCCAACGTCGACGGGGACGACATCGCCGAGACGCTGCTTCGCCTCGACCCGGCCACGACCTTGTTCATCGTCGCCAGCAAGACTTTCACAACCCTGGAGACCATGACCAACGCGGCGAGCGCGCGCCGCTGGCTCGTCGACGCACTCGGCGAGGACGCGGTGGCCCGGCACTTCGTCGCGGTGTCCACCGCTGCCGAGCAGGTGGCCGCCTTCGGCATCGACACCGCGAACATGTTCGGCTTCTGGGAGTGGGTCGGCGGCCGCTACTCCATGGACTCCGCCATCGGCCTCTCGCTGATGATCGCGATCGGGCCGGACGGATTCCGCCGGATGCTCGACGGCTTCGCCGCGATGGACGAGCACTTTCGCGCCGCGCCGCTGCAGGCCAACGCTCCGGTGCTGCTCGGGCTGCTTGGCATCTGGTACCGCAACTTCATGGGCGCGTGCAGCCACGCCGTGCTTCCCTACGCCCAGTTCCTCGACCGGTTCACCGACTACCTGCAGCAGCTGGACATGGAGTCCAACGGCAAGTCGGTGACCCTGACCGGGCAACGGGTGGACTACGACACCGGACCGATCGTCTGGGGAACTCCCGGCACCAACGGTCAGCACGCCTACTACCAGCTCATCCACCAAGGCACCTCGCTCATCCCGGCCGACTTCATCGGTTTCGCGTTCCCGGGCCACGACATGGGTGAGCACCACGACCTGCTCATGGCCAACTTCCTCGCCCAGACCGAGGCGCTCGCGTTCGGCAAGACCCGCGCCGAGGTGGAGGCCGAAGGGGTGCCGGCCGAGCTGGTCGAGCACAAGGTCTTCGAGGGCAACCGCCCGACGACAACCATCTTGGCCGACCGCCTGGACCCGTTCACCCTCGGCGCGCTCATCGCGCTCTACGAGCACAAGGTGTTCGTGCAAGGCGTGATCTGGGGAGTCAACTCCTTCGACCAGTGGGGGGTCGAGCTGGGCAAGGTGCTGGCCAAGGCGATCGCGGTCGAGCTCACCGCGCCCGACGCCGCTGCTGGGTCCGGCCACGACTCCTCGACAGCCACGCTGATCGCTCGCTACCGGCACCTGAGGCAGCGCCCGTAGGATCGCCGCCATGGCGGACGGCGGCTTCCCAGGCCACCGGGGCCTGCTGGCTTTCCCGACGCTGGTCTGACCCCCATGGCCAACGTGTGGGACCGGGTCGGCACCCCGCAGACGCGCCGCGCGTGGTCGGGCATCCTCGTCGTCATCGGCAGCGTCCTGCTGCTGCTGGCCGCCGTCACAGTCGTGCTGTACCGGACGTTCCTGGACACCGCGACCTTCGCCGCCGGGGTGGACGAGATCCGCCAGACCACGGTCGTCAGCCAGGCGCTGGGGGTGGAGATCGCCGAACAGGTGGTCGCGGCCGACCCCGACCTGATCGCGGTCCGCCCGCTGGTCGAGCAGGTATCGGGAGCCCTGGCCGGCAGCGACGTCCTCTCACCCCTGGTCCAGCGGGCTGCCGCGCAGGCGCAGCAGGCCGCTACCCAGGAGGACTCGTCGGCGATCGCGCTGCGCCTGGCCGACGCCGGCGCAGTCGCCGCCTCCGCCCTGCGGGCGTTCCTGCCCGACCTGGCCTCCCAGATCCCGCCGGACCTGTCGGTCACCCTGGCCGAGGTGGGCGGGCAGGACGTGTTCGCCGACACGCTGCGGGTGTCGCGCTACCTGTCGGTCACCGCGTGGGTACTGCCCGTGCTGGCCATCGCCACCCTGGCCATGGCCGTGTGGATCGCCCCCAACCAGCGTCGCGGCCTCGTCCGGGTCGGACTGGGCACCCTCGTCGTCGGCGCGGTCCTCGCAGTGCTCACCCTGGCAGCCGGTGTCGCGGTGGGAGTGATGGACCAGACCACGCTCACCGGAGCGCTGGCCGACGGGGCGTGGCAGGTCTGGAGCCGCGGCTTCTGGGTGGCCACCACCGTCCTGCTCGTCGCCGGCGCCCTGGTGTGGGCGGCGGCGGCGGCTGTGCTGCCGGACGTCGACGTCGAGCAGGTGGCCACCTCGGCCTGGCGACGGGTGACAGCGCGACCCTCCACCACCGAGGGGGTCGCGGTGCGGGGGGTGATCATCGCGCTGGTCGGCGTCGGGTTGGTGCTGCAGCCGGTTCGGCTGCTCACCTGGGGGGCGGTGCTCGTCGGACTCGCGGTGCTCGTCTACGGCGTGTCCGAGGTCACCGACGCCGCGGTGCGGGCTCGCTCCGGCGAGGCGGTGCAGGAGCCGGAGCCGGCCGGGGACACCGACACGCTGACCACCGGGTGGTCACTGGGACTGCTCGTGGCCGGCGTCGCCGTCGTCGTCGTCGGCGCGTCGATCTGGCTGGTCCAGAGCGTGCGGACCGATCCGGCGCAGGCCACATCGGTGGCGCTGGGGGACGGCACGGTCTGCAACGGGCACCCTGAGCTGTGCCGGCGCGGCTACGACGAGGTCGCCTACCTCACCACGCACAACGCGATGTCGGCCGCCGACGCGTCCGGCTGGTACCTCGCCGAGCAGCCGCACGGCATCACCGCGCAGCTCGACGGGGGCGCGCGAGCCCTGATGATCGACGTGTGGAAGGCCCGGCCGGCCGGCGAGTACGTCTCGTCGTTGGCCGTCAACCTCACCGAGGGACGGGCCGAGCTGGAGGAGGCGTTTTCAGCGGAGGTCGTGGCCTCAGCCGAGCGGGTCGTCGACGAAGTCGTGGGTCCCCCCACCGGCCCAGCGGCCCTGTACATGTGCCACGGGCTGTGCGAGATCGGCGCCACCGCGCTGGCCCCGACGCTCTCCGGCCTGCGCTCCTGGTTGGACGCCCACCCGAACGAGGTCGTCACGCTGATCGTGGAGAACCACGTGCCCGCCACCGAGATCGGCGGGGCCGTGGCGGACGCCGGCCTGGAGCCCTACCTGCACACCCCGGACGAGGAGGACTGGCCCACGCTCGGGGAGATGACCACGAGCGGCCGGCGGCTGGTCGTGCTGACCGAGGAAGGTTCTGGCGGCGCCTCCTACCCGTGGCTGCCCAACGCTTTCGCGCTCACCCAGGACACGCCCTACACCTTCCCGACACCGCAGGATTTCTCGTGCGAGCCGAACCGCGGTCCGCCCGAGGCGCCGCTGTTCCTGGTCAACCACTGGCTCTCCGGGTTCGCCAACCTGGTCAGCGCCGCCGAGCAGGTCAACGTCGACGAGGTGCTCGGTGCACGCGTGGAGCAGTGCCGGGACGAGCGCGGGCTGTTCCCGACGTTCGTCGGGGTGAACTACTACTCGATCGGTGACGTCCAGGAGGTCGTCGACGACCTCAACGGCGTCGGTTGAGCACCCCGTCCCGTCGGTCAGGACCAGTTCTGCACGAGGTCGGCGACGGTCTGCTGCGCGGCAACGTCCAACGTGGCGGTGACCGGCAGCCCCAGCAGCGTCCGCACGGTCTGCTCGGCGGGTAGCCCGTCGACCTCGACGGCTGGGGTGAGCCCTCGCTCGAGCGCCGCGTCCGCGGCACGACGCAGCAGGGACCGGCAGACGTAGGCGTCGTCGAGGATGCCCAGCACCCCCTGCTCGTCGGACACCAGGTCGTCGGGGTTGCCGAGGTAGCCATGTGCGGCCTCGGCCACCTCGGCCCAGTCGACCCGGCCTCCCTCGACGGCCAGTGCGAGCGTGTCCAGCAGTGCTGCGGTGTCCTCCAGGTACTCCGCCACGTCGCGTTGTACGCCTGCGACGCTGCCCTCGTCCTGGCCGATCTCGTCCAGCCGTCCGACCAGAGCGGTCCAGGCGTTGCTGCGGTCGTAGACGGCGCCGAGCAGCTCTCGCAACGGGTTGTCACGCATGGGAACGTTCTACCGGACGCGTGGCCGCGCCGACGAACCCGGTACCGCTCACGCCTCGCCGGCCAGCCATCGCTGGTTGAAGGCCTTCTCCTGCGTCAGCTGGGCACCTGTCTGATCCGTCATGACCCCCTCGAACTTGCCGCCCACCAGCGGCAGGCTCACCTTGGTGTCGAAGTCGAAGCTCCACTGAGACCCGTCGCCGGCTGTCGTGATCTCCATGGCACCGGTGGTACCACCGGGGACGTTCTTGACGCGGATCTCCGTCGTGGCCGAGGCGGAGTCCCCTGCCCTGGTCCAGCGTTCGGTTGTGGTGACCGTGTTGGTGTCACCGACGACCTTCTTGACGAACGACGGCAGGTCAGCCGGGACGTTGCGGACGGAGGTGTAGGTGAAGGTGTCGTCGCTGGACTCGAAGGTCTCCCACCGGACGTCGGTGGACCCGATCGCTTCGTACTTGGCGTTCCAGTAGTCCTGGTTCGTGATCATGGCCCACATCTGCTCGACGGCTACCTCGTAGGCGTCCGTGCGGATGAACTTCTTGGTCATCGGCGTCCCTCCCAGGGCGATTCGACGCGACTATGGCATGCGGTCTGCGACACCTGGCCTACGGCAGGTGGCCCAGCACCTGGCTGTACATCTGGGCGAACTCCTCGTCGAAGAGCTGCCCGAGACGCTCGCCGTCCGGGACGAGTGTGGCATCGGTCCCGAACCCGACGGCGACCCGGCCGTTGTAGCTGAAGATGCACACCGTCATCGCCTGGTTGCCCGTGCAGGGGGCCCAGCCGAGCACGCCGTCGACCACCGCGCCGGCGAACGTCATCGGATGCGCGGGACCAGGCACGTTGGTCAGCACGCCGACCGCGATGTCGCTGAGCGCGTTGGTCAGCGCGGTGGCGACCGGGGCTGGGGCCGCGGAGACGCCGCGCTGGATCGAGAACGTGAGCAGCGCCTCGTCGCTGTTCTTGATCCGCTCCATCCGCTCGTGGATCTCGCCCAGACGGGTCCGCACGTCATCGATGCCCAGGGGCATCCGGAGCGCGACCAGCGCGAAGTGGTTGCCCAGCTCGGTCGGCAGATCGATGTCCAGCGGCTTGACGCTCACCGGGATCATCCAGAAGACCTCGTCGGTGGTGTCGTCTGAGTGCTCGCGCAGGTAGCGCGTGAGCGTGCCAGAGACCGCCGCCATGAGCACGTCGTTGACCGTCGTGGCGGTGGCTCGGCGGATCTCCTTGACATGGTCCAGGGGAACGAGCGAGGCCCAGTTCGCTCCCTTGCCGACGCCCGGGGAGCCGGTCCACACCGTCCGGGTGCCTCCGCCGGCAAGGGAGCTGGCGGTGGCAAGGGCGAGCTTGCCGACGGTGGCGACGTCGTTGACCACCCGGTTCTCCGGCGAGCTGAGCAGCCGGGTGACGTCCATGATCCGTTCGGGGTAGCGCACCACCGACGACCCGGTGCGGAACACCCGTTCACCGACGCTGGTCACCCGGTCGAGAACATGGTCGAAGTCGCGGGCGGCGGCGGCCTGCGCGGTGTCGACGATCCCGGCGAACGAATCCACCATCGTCTCGGCAGCACTGAGTCCGATGTCCAGGACGCCCCCGCTGACGTTGCGGGCCGTGGAGGCGGCAATGGCCGACGCCGTGGTGGATCGCCGCAGCTTGCGTCCCACACTCGACGGCGGTGGGGAGTCCTGCAGGTCGCACATGCCCAGTGCGACCTGGACCAGCCGGATACCGTCGGCGATCGCATGGTGGAAGCGCGACATGACCGCCGCGCCGGGTGTCCCGTCGGGGAACGTCAGGCCGTCGATGAGGGACATCGACCACAACGGCTTGGTCTTGTCGAACGGGACGCTGCGCTGCACCGCCACGAACTCCTGCAGCTCGCTCAGGTCACCCGGGCCGGGCAGAGTGACCCGCAGGACGTGGTCACCGATCGTGAAGCCAGGGTCGTCCTCCCACGCCCAGCCCGAGCCGTCCATCACCGGGCGGCGGGTGAAGACCGGGTACCGGTCAAGCAGTCGGTCCCGGATCACGCCTTCGACCTCGTCCCAGTCCGGGACCTCGCGGAACCACATCACGGTGTCGATGACCATGAGGTTGTTCGGTCGGTCCATGGTCAGCCAGAGCGCGTCCTGCACGCCCATCGGCGTTCGCGCCACGCCCGCACCTCCGTCGTCGCCGGCGACCCATGGACGGGACCCGGAGCTGGCTCCATCCAACCCGGTCGGCCCCCGCCCGTCGAGCGGTTGCGTCAGGACACACTCGGGAGCCGCCTGGCGTGGCGCCCGAGTTGTGTCGGACCGGCTGCCTACGGTCCCACACATGATCGCGCCGACCGCGCTGCAGGAGCCGTTGGAGTCTGTCAGCCCGTTGCTGGTCGACACCACGTTCGTCGTCGTCGACCTCGAGACCACCGGGGGGTCACCGACGGAATGCTCGATCACCGAGATCGGCGCGGTCCGAGTGCGTGGTGGTGTCGTCGAGGGTGAGTTCCAGACCCTGGTGAACCCCGCGGTGCCCATCCCGGCGTTCATCGCGGTGCTGACCGGGATCACCGACGCGATGGTGGCCGACGCACCTCCCGAGCGGGTGGCCGTCCCGGCCTTTCTCGACTTCGCCCGGGACGCGGTGCTGGTCGCGCACAACGCGGGGTTCGACGTGGGGTTCCTGCGTGCGGCGTGTCGACGGCTCGGCATCGTCTGGCCCAACCCGACGGTCCTCGACACGGTTCGGCTGGCCCGCCAGGCCCTGACGAGGGACGAGGCACCCAACGTCAAGCTGGCGACGCTCGCGCGGGTCTTCCGGTCCTCCGTCGAGCCCTCGCACCGGGCGCTCGCCGACGCCCGAGCCACCGTGGACGTGCTGCACGGGGTGCTGGAACGGCTGGGCAACCACGCAGTGCGGTGCCTGGCCGACCTGGAGGAGTGGCAGCGCCGCGTGACACCGGCGCAGCGGGCCAAGCGGCACCTGGCCGACGACGTGCCGACAGCCGCCGGGGTCTACGTCTTCCGTGACGCGCAAGGTCGAGCGCTCTACGTGGGCAAGTCGTCCAACCTGCGGGCCCGGGTGCGCACCTACTTCACCGCCTCGGAGTCTCGCCGCCGCATGGCTGAGATGATCGGCATCGCCGAGTCGGTGCACAGCGTCGTCTGCCCGACCGAGATCGAGGCCGAGGTCCGCGAGCTGCGCCTCATCGACGCGCACAAGCCGCCCTACAACAGGCGCTCGAAGTACCCCGACCGGGAGTTGTGGCTCAAGGTGACCGTGGAGCCGTTCCCCCGACTGTCGCTGGTGCGGGAGGTCAAGGCTGACGCAGCGCAGTACCTGGGCCCGTTCAGCAACCGCCGGAGCGCACAGGCGGCAGCCGAGGCGGTCTACCGGTCGGTGCCGCTGCGGCAGTGCACGTCACGGTTGTCGAGTCGGCCGTCCGCCTCGGCCTGCATGCTGGCCGATCTCGGCAGCTGTGGTGCGCCGTGCATCGGCCGGGAGTCCGCGGCTGCCTACGCCCGCCACGTGGCGATCATCCGGGATGCCATCGACGGCGACTCCAGCCCGGTGCTCCTCGGGTGCCACGAGCACATGTGCCGGTTGGCCACCGCAGAGCGCTTCGAGGAGGCCGCGACCGAGCGCGACCGGCTCCAGGCCCTGTCCAGGGCCGTGGCGCGAACCCAACGGCTGCGCGCGTTCAGCGCGATCGACGAGCTGGTGGCGGCCCGTCGCCGTGAGGGCGGCGGCTGGGAGATCCTGCTGGCCCGCTACGGCCGTCTCGCCGCGTCCGGCGTGTCACCCCCCTACGAGCACCCCCGGCGGACCATCGAGGTGCTCGTTGCCACTGGTGAGACAGTGCAGCCGGCGCCGCCGCCGACGCCTGCCGGGTCCACCGAGGAGGCCCGCCTCCTGATGCGCTGGCTGGCCAGGGACGGCACCCGGCTCGTGTCGAGCACGCAGCCGTGGGCGCTTCCCGTGTCACGAGCTCTGGGCGTGCCTCGCGCCGCGACGGTCGACCTCGAGTCCTGACAGGCGTGCCCTGCGGGTCGCCCGGTGTGCGTCACGGGGCAGGCGCCTGGGGGACGCCGAACGCGTCGCGATACTGGGCCACCTCGATCGGCACGACCTCGCGCCCCAGCGGCCACAGCGCGAGCGGCACCATCTTCCAGTTCGCCACCGCGAACGGGATCCCGATGATGGTGATGGCCAGGAACAACCCCGTGACGACGTGGACGAGAGCCAGCCACCACCCGATGAGCACCAGCCACAAGATGTTGCCGATCGCGGAGCCCACGCCTGCCGTCGGCTTGGTGAGGACGGTCCGCCCGAACGGCCACACGACGAAGCCGGCCAGCCGGAAGGACGCCACTCCGAACGGGATCGTGATGATCAGGATGAAGGCAATCAGCCCAGCGACCGCGTAGCCGAGGAAGAGCTGCCACCCGGCGAGGAAGAACCAGAGGATGTTGCCGATGATGCGCACCCGATCAGTGTGGCAGCCTGGGACCGATGACCGATGACGCCCTCGGTGAGGACGACGCGTGCGGCCTGCTCGATCGGCTGGCCCGCCGAGAGATCTCCCCCGAGGAGTTGCTCGCCGCTGCGGTGGCACGCGCACACGCGGTCAACGACCGGCTCAACGCCGTCACAGCATGGGTGCCGCAGGGGACCGCTTCGCGCGACCTGCCGCAGGCACCGGCGCCGTTCGCCGGCATCCCGACCGTGATCAAGGACAACGAGCCGCTCGCGGGGTTGCCGACGTCACAGGGCTCCTGGGCGCTTCCGGACACCCCGGCCGCGGACTCGTCCCCGTTCGTCCACCACCTGCTCGCTCTGGGCTTGCGACCTATCGCCAAGACCACGATGCCGGAGTTCGGACTCACGGCAACCACCGAGTCGTCCAGGTTCGGCGAGACCGCCAACCCGTGGAACCCACGGTTCTCCCCCGGCGGATCCAGCGGAGGGTCGGCCGCCCTGGTTGCGGCCGGGGTCGTTCCGCTGGCCCACGCCAACGATGGTGGCGGCTCGACCCGCATCCCGGCCGCCTGCTGTGGCCTGGTCGGACTCAAGCCGACACGAGGTCGGCTGGTCGACCGGGCGTTCCTTCGGTACCTGCCGGTGCCGCTGACCACCCAGGGCGTGCTCACCCGGTCGGTGCGGGACACCGCCTGGTACTACGCGGCCGCGGAGCGACACCACCGCAACCCGACCCTGCCCCCGATCGGACTGGTCCGCGGGCCCGGCCGGCAGCGACTACGCATCGGTGTCCTGCTCGCGGGGATGCGCGGCATCCCGGTCAGCGAGGAGGTTCTCGCCGGGGTCCGCCACGCAGCACGGGTGTGCGAGAGTCTCGGGCACCGCGTCGAGGAGGTCCCGGCGCCGGTGCCCGACAGCTTCGGACCGGACTTCCTCACCTACTGGGGTCTGCTGGCGCTGGCTCTGAAGGTCGGCGGGGTCGCGCTGTTCGGCCCCGGCTTCGACCCGCGGCGCACCGAGCCTCTGACCACCGGCCTGGCCCGGATGGCACTCGCACGCGCCGACCAGGTGGCAGGAGCGCTGCATCGACTGCGTCGTCTGGCAGCCGAACGCGAGGACGTCTTCCTCACCCACGACGTGCTGCTGTCCGCCGTCGTCGGCCATCAGCCGCCGCCGCTGGGGTTCATCGCACCGGGGCTGGACTTCCCCACCGCCCTCACGCGGTTGATCGGGTTCGTGTGCGTCACGCCCGTGCAGAACGTCACGGGGTCCCCGGCCCTGTCACTGCCGATGGGGCAGTCGGCGAACGGGCTGCCGCGGGCAGTCCAGCTCGCTGCGGCGTTCGGGCAGGAACGGACCCTGCTGGAACTGGCATTCGCTCTCGAGGAGGCCGTATCGCCGCCAGGTGGGCGCGCACCTGGCCCCCTGCCCAGTGAGGCTGCCGAGCGGTGAGGCTACTTCAGGAGATGAGCGTGGGCTTGTCGACCGTGAGCTCGGCCTGGCCGGGGACCACGCCGGCATCCAGGTCTGACTCGTAGGACAGGTGCAGCTGGTGCGCCGTCGTCCGGGCGGCTAGGTCGTCCGGGCCTCGAAGGTGACCCACCCCGACACCTGGACCTTGTACGTTCCCATCCCACATCCTTCCGTCGTGGTGAGTCGACGATAGCCAGCGGCCTCCAGCGCCGTGCAGGATGCGCGGAGATGTCATCAGGGGACCGAGACGCCGGCCCTGCTCACATGGATGGACGCCAGGAGACCCCGCAGGAACACTGATCGAAGCGGCTCGACCAGGCCGCGGGCCCGATCAGCCGGCAACGCCTCGAGCGCCTGCAGGACGCGGGCGAGGGCGTGCGGGCCGGCACCGTCCAGGGTGTCGATGAGCAGGTCACCGAGCTTGCCCCGTTCGACGGCCATCGCAACGACCCTGTCGAAGGTGGTCTCCGGGGTGAAGACTCGCTGGTGGCGAGGCACCATCGAGTGGGCACCGAAGCGGCACAGCTCGTCGCACACACCGCACCCGAGGCACTTGTCGGGGTCGACGATCGCCCAGTACTTGCGCAGGCCTTGGCCCTGGTTGTCGACCATCGTGACCGCCTCCGCCGGGCAGGCCCGCGCGCACTTCTTGCATCCGCGGCACATCTGGAGGTCGACGTGGGCAACCCAGTTGGACGACACCACCGCACCGGTGATCCCGTAGCGTCGGATCGCCTGCATCATGCCGCAGCAGTCGCCACAGCAGTTGCACATGTACGTGACGCCCTGCTGGACGTTGTCGGCCGTCTGCGCCAACCCGGCGGCCTTGGCCTCCGCGAGGACCTCGAGTCCCTCCTCGTTGGTGATCGAGTCGGCCAGTCCGGCACGCACCAGGGCGTCTGCGGCGGCCCCGAAGCTCAGGCAGGTGCGCAGCGGCGCTCCGCAGCCGTGACCCATGAGCTGCGCGTGTTGCCGGCAGGGGCAGTTGCCCACGGCGACTGTGCTGGCCTCGGCCACGATATGGGTGGCCAGCTCCCAGTCCAGCACCTCCACGGCAGGCTCGTCGGGGAGGCTCTCCTCGCGGACCAGCGAGCGGCCGATCTGGGTGCTGCCCCGGAACACCGCATGGGCCAAGGCGTCGTCACCGAAGAGGTACTCGTCGAACAGCCCGGCGAGCTCCTCGATCGGTGCGTCCTCCCGGACCCGCATGAAGGTGAACTCGAAGAACCCGATGACCACCGGCGCCAGCGTGACCCACCTGGTCCCGCGATGCTCGAGGTCCACCACGAGGCCCTTGCGTGCCATGTCGTCAAGGGCGGGGCCCAGGGCGTCGACCGGTCGTCCGGTCCGTTTCGCCAGCTGCTCCACGGTGCACAGGGTCGGCATGCGCGAGGCGAGCTCGGCCTGCTCGCGAGTGAACAGCAACCGCAGGATCCGCTGGAACACCGGGGAGTCCGGTGCGCCGGTCGGCATCCGGTCCAGCCGTTGCTGGAGCTGCTGGTACCCGACGTCCGGGTCGACTCGCAGCGTGTGTCCCATAGTGACCTCCGTTGCTGGGACGAGCCGACGCTGGTCGTGAGGGATCCACCAGGGCCCTAGGGCCCGGCGAGCCAGGTCACTGGCCGACCGGGGCCGGCTCACTCACGGCTCAGCCGTCGGCGGCGAGCTGCTCGACCGGGGGCGAGACCCAGGCGCCGCCATCGCCGACCAGGGTGATGGTCTGGCCGGTCTCGGAGACGACGAACCGAGAGCGGGGCAGGTCCTCCCCCGGGGCTCGCCCCCCGATGACCCAGCTCCCCTGACGGCCCGCACCCACGTCCCTCGCCGAAGCCGATCCGAGACGTGAGTCCGACGTCGGCACCCATGATCGTTAGCGCCACGGACACGGGAGCCGACCTGGTATTGCGTCAGCCCTTCGGCACTCCGGTGCGGGCACAAGAGGCTTGCCGTCCGAGCTGGGCGCTACACGGTCACGGTGATCTCGTGGATCTCACCCACCGGGTGACCGGCCCTCACGTGACGCTCCGGCTGTGACTCTCGATGCATCTCACCGACACCGCCGGCGTCGCCGACCCGATGCGGCGCGTTCGAGCCACGTCGAGGTGTCCGGGGTGACCGTTGGCCAAGCAGCGCCGGTCGCTCGGGCCGACGCCAGTACTCCCCCCTGCCCGTCCGGAAGCGGATCGACAGGTGATCATCGGGCGCTTCTTCACCCTCGCCTTCGCCAATGGACTCGTCTCAAGCCTGCGCGACTACCTGCCGGACGCGCACTCGGACGGCACGGCGTTCATCGACACCGTCGTCACCTGCCCGGTGTAGCGCGGCCCGCCGGTGGCGCAGGCGCACTCACCCTTACGGCCCATGCGGACCCACGGGCTCAGTCCAGGTAGTCGCGCAGCACCTGGGAACGGCTGGGGTGGCGCAGCTTGCTCATGGTCTTGGACTCGATCTGGCGGATCCGCTCCCGGGTGACCCCGTACACCTTGCCGATCTCGTCCAGCGTCTTGGGCTGGCCGTCGG